>JBBSDD010000152.1:0-6406 GCA_038249755.1 Flavobacteriales bacterium
CTGAATGGTTTTTTCACCATTAATTACTATCGTAACCGGTCCAGATGGGGCAAGTTTTGATTTTGCGAAAAGCAACAAACTCACCAACAGCAAAGTGATGATAAGGAAAACGACGATGGTGGCAATTATTGTAGTGCTCATTTACTCCCGAATTATCTTTATTTCAAACAAACTTTAGGCAATTAAAGTTCAATACCCATAAAGGCCATAAACGCAATACCCATTAAACCAGTAATGATAAATGTGATTCCCAAACCACGCAAGGCTGGAGGCACATTTGAGTAGCGGATTTTTTCACGGATAGCGGCGATGAAAACGATGGCCAGAAACCAGCCTACACCCGACCCCAAGCCAAAAACTGTGGCATCTCCAATATTCGCGTATTGACGTTCCTGCATAAAAAGAGCGCCACCCAGGATGGCACAATTCACCGCGATGAGCGGAAGAAAGATGCCCAAGGCGCCATAGAGTGCTGGTGCAAATTTCTCAACAACCATCTCCACGAGCTGAACCATGGATGCGATAACCGCTATAAACATGATGAAACTTAAAAAGCTAAGATCCAGACCAGCCATGCTAGGATGGAGCCACGCAAGTGCGCCTTCTGCAAGCAAAAAGTTTTCTATCAAATAATTAAGGGGAACGGTAATTCCAAGAACAAAAATCACAGCAAAACCAAGACCTACAGCAGTTTTGACTGTTTTAGACACGGCCAGGTAAGAACACATACCCAGAAAGTATGCGAAAATCATGTTGTCGATAAAAATCGACTTGACAAATATATTGAGTGCTTCCATAATCAGTTTTCTCAGAAATTAGTTGGCTTCAATAAGTTTGGTGTTGCGCGATCTTTGTACCCAAATAATAACCCCCACAATGATCAAAGCCATGGGAGGCAATATCATGAGATTGTTGTTGGCATATCCAAAGTCAAAAACACCTTGGGGCAAAAATTTGATTTGACCAATGCCTGGAAAACTAATGGCTCCAGATCCCAATACTTCGCGGACAAGAGCTACAACAATCAGTATCCATGCATATCCGAGAGAGTTTCCAATTCCATCGAGTGCGGATGGAAACGCTTTATTTCCCATAGCAAAGGCCTCCAGCCGACCCATAATGATACAATTGGTGATAATGAGTCCAACAAAAACGGATAACTTTTCACTAATATCCGGAAGAAATGCCTTTAACACTTCATTCACAAGAATCACCAGAGCAGCCACAATAACCAATTGCACAATAATCCGGATTCTGGAAGGTATTACGTTTCTTAATAGTGAGATGATGACATTTCCGGCTGTAACCACGAAAAGAACAGATGCACACATAATGAATGCTTGCTGCACCTGAACGGTAATGGCCAGCGCAGAGCATATGCCAAGCACCTGCACTGTAATGGGATTGTCATCATTCAATGGATCTGTAAGGAGCTTTTTGTTTTTTGCGGAAAACAATGGTTCACTTTTAACCGCTTCTTTCTTTACGGCCTTTTCTACAGTTGTAATTTCTGGGCTCATTTCAATTCTGATAATTGCGTTTTGTTTTCTTGAAAATAAGTGTCATAAATTCCTAAAGTGCGTTTCAACATTTCAGAAACGCCATTGCTCGTAATAGTTCCGCCTGTGATACCATCTACCGCGTGCGGATTGGAAGGATCAGCGCCGCCTTTTTTTACATTTATAGATACGAGATCTCCCGATTCATCATATATCTTTTTGCCTTCGAAGGGCTCCTGAAAGAAACCTTCTGATATTTCTGCGCCGAGACCAGGCGTTTCAGACTTGTGATTGAACACCGCTCCGAAAACAGTGTTAAAATCCTCCTCCAGTGCTATATATCCCCATATCGGTCCCCATAAGCCTTTGCCAACCATTGGTATGACCGCAAGCTTTTTTCCACCCACTTCAGCCAGATAAATCGGGTAATTCCGTTCTTCCTGCACCAGTTCGGTATCTCTGAATTCTTTTTGTACATCCACATTAAAAGGATCAGCCGCATCTTTCGGATCTATCTGACCCGTGCTGGTCTTGACGACCTCACCTTTGTAATTGAGCGTAATGCGCTGTGTGATATTTGCATAAAACAATTCTTCGGCATTTTCTCTTTCAGCTTCTACACCTACGCTACCAAGAATGTTGATCATTTCTTTTTTGAGTGAGTTTTGAACCTGAAGCGGTTTTAAAGTCAGAGAGACATATGAAAGGGCTGTGCCAACCACCACAACCATGATGATGGCGAAAATGAAGGTAAATTTATTGCTGTTTCTATCAATTGCCATAAGAAGCGGTTTTAAGACGTTTCAACCTTCGATTCACATTGGCTTGAACGACATAGTGATCTATGGTTGGAGCCATGACATTCATAAAGAGTATCGCCATCATAATCCCTTCCGGATAAGCAGGATTAACAACACGGATTAGCATGGCGAGCATTCCAATGAGAAAACCATAGATGTATTTTCCTTTTTGCGTTTGGGTAGCCGTGACCGGATCGGTAGCCATGAAAACAATTCCAAACATAAAACCTCCCATCACCAATTGATGCCACCACGGCACCTGAAGATATAAATTTTCAGGAGAAATCTGCGGCCCAACCATATTAAAAATAAGACCCATAGCGGCTCCACCAATTATCCCGGTGACGATAATACGCCAGCTGGCCACATTGGTAATGATGAGTATAGCCGCTCCAATGAGAATGGCCAGGGTCGATGTTTCGCCGATGGAGCCCGGAATATTTCCCAGAAAGGAAGCCATAAAACTATCAGCAACTGAACCATACATATTGCCCGCTACATCGTGAAAGGCAGTACCCTTTTCGATGGCTTGTGACAAAAGCGTTTCCCCGGTGTATCCATCTACTGTGCTTGCGAGGCCATCCGTACTCACCCATACTTTGTTTCCCGACATCTCAGTGGGATATGCGAAGAACAAAAATGCCCGGGCCGTTAAAGCCACATTCAGGATGTTCATACCGGTTCCGCCGAAGACTTCCTTTACAAAGACCACAGAAAAAGCAGTGGCCACTGCCACCATCCACAACGGCATATCAACAGGTAGGATCAGCGGAATAAGCATACCTGACACCAGAAAGCCTTCATTGATCGCATGACCTTTGATAATACAAAAGACGAATTCTACACCCAGCCCAACACCATATGAAATGATGATGAGCGGCAAAACTTTGCCCAAACCAAAGAAAACATTGTCAAAGAAAGTCGATTCCAAACCTCCGGCCTGAAAGTGCTGAAGCCCCAGGTTGTAGGTACCAAACATCAAAGCCGGAATCAAGGCAACAATCACCAAAAACATGGTGCGCTTCATATCAATTCCATCGCGTATGTGCGCGCCCGATTTGGTGGTATGATTGGGGACAAAGGCAAATGTATCCAACGCATCAAAAACGGGCCAATATTTCTCAAGCTTGCCTCCCTTTTCAAAAGGGGTTCTCATTTTACCCAATAAATTCTCAAGTGCTTTCACAGTTCTATCTATTATTTAAGATGCAAATTCATTTCTCATGTCCTCCAATCCCTTCTTTACAACTACCTGAATGTCGATTTTGGAGGTGCAAACAAATTCACACAACGCAAAATCCTCTGCAATCACTTCATAAATACCCAGATTTTCCATAGAATCAATATCATTGATCATGATAGATTTAATCAATTGCATGGGGTATATATCAAATGGAAATACGCTGTCCAATTCCCCTGTAACGACAAAAGCGCGGGGCTCGCCGTTCATATTGGTATCAAGCCGGTATTTCTTTTTCGGCATGAGCCAGGTAGGAAAAGCTTTGGACAAACTGAATTTGTCAAATCCAGGCCCCAACCAACCTTCAGTGAGGAAAAACTGCTTATGATCGCCCTCAGGAATTACGGTAATTTGCGTGTCATAAAAGCCCAGAAAACCATCTGCGGCTACACGCAAACCTGTGAGCACATTTCCGCTGATGCAGCGCACATGATCACCTGATATTTTTCCTTCAACGATCGAATTGATACCTGCGCCAAGGCGTGTTTTGTAATATTGTGGCGCCTGGACTTCTGAACCAGTGAGTGCCACCAGGCGCGAAGCGTCGAATTTACCTGGTTTGAGAGATCGGCCGATCAGGGCCACATCTGCAGCCTTTACTGTCCAGATAATCTCTCCTTTGTTAATTGGTTTTACATGGTGAATGAGAACTCCAACATTTCCCGCTGGATGCGGACCGGATATATCGTTGGCTTCAACACCTTTAATATCTTTAAAAAAATCTTCGCCACTCTTCACACCCAGGAAAACTTTTCCTTTGGTCAATTGCCGCAAAGCATCAATACCATTCTGGAAGTGGGCTTTTTCCTCCTGTAACAAAAACGACGTAGGTGGTGCAAGCGGGGCTGAATCAAATGTGCTGATGAATATATCCCGTGGTGTGTCTTGCGGACTGGCCACCACGCCGTAAGGTCGCTGTATGATAAATGGCCAAAGACCCATTTCGAGCATCAGTTTCACCAATGTTTCCCTGTCGCCACCGCCACTCCATGGTGTAAAGCTTTTGTACTGAATCTCTGAATCTGCCAGAATCTTTACTTCAAGGATGCGACGCTTGTCACCGCGCTTTATCTCGACTACCTCTCCACTCACGGGAGATGTAAAAAGAATGTCTTCGCGTTTTTTGTCATAAAACAGCGGTGTTCCTGCCTTCACTTCTTCCCCTTCTTTTACAGTAAGTTTCGGAATCACTCCAAAGAAATCGGCCGGCTTGAGGGCATAAACTTTTGAGGCATTCGAAGCTGATATTTTTTGCTCCGCTTCTCCCAAAAGTTTTATGTCGATACCTTTGCGTATTTTTATGGCCTTTGACATATGTGCAGGGTGCTTTAATTTTGGCTGCAAAAGTAAGAATTGTTTCTGTTTAAGCACTTGTAGTTATATAGTATCGAAAGTATCTTTTTTAATTTAGAATCATTCTTAATAAAGTTCGCTCTTCAATGTTTATCACTCCTCCTGCACCTCTGAAAATGATATTGGTGCTTATCGTATCCTTTGGCTTACACACTTCGGGGCAAGCACAAAATGGCAAACCTGCCAAAACACCTAAAATCAATTTAGAAGAGTCGAAGGAAGGTTATTATGGCGATAAAGTGGTAGATTATACCAATAGAAAATATGACGACGAAATCCGCAGCATCATACTGCACTCTTCGGCTTCAGAACTAGAGCCACCCATCATCAATCTTGATGGAGCTGAAACGCTGATTTTACGTTTTGACGACCTGAGCGAAGATGTTCGGGAGATGAACTACGCATTCGAACACTGCAGCCACGACTGGATATCGTCTGATTTGCAACCCATGGATTTCCAGGAAGGCTTTAATTCGGATATCATCAGCGATTATCAATTTTCCTTCAATACCGTGCGCAATTATACCAACTACCGGTTGGAATTTCCGAACGATAGAATCCGGCTCACGCGCAGTGGCAATTACATCATTAAAGTTTATGCCAACAACGACCCGGAAGACATCATGTTTGTAGCCCGGTTTATGTTGGTGGAACCCCGCGCCACGGTTGAGCCAACCGTCCGGAACTCCAGCGTGGTATCCGATCGGGACCGGAGACAGGAGATCGACATCGAAGTGAATCTTGGCAATGTGCCCACCGCCAATCCTTTTGCAGAAATAGAATTGGTGGTTCTTCAGAATTACCGCTGGGACAATGCCAAACGTGGCCTAAAACCAAGTTTTGTAAAAGACAATACGCTCATTTACGACTATCAGAATGAACTCACTTTTGACGGTGGCAACGAATTCAGGTTTTTCGATGCCAAAAGCGTGCGTTATCGAAGCGAAAACGTAAGCGATGTAAAACTTGAAGAGGATGGATATCACATCTATCTCACGCCTCAAAAATCCAGAGCTTACAGCCAATATATGTTTCAACGCGACATCAACGGGAGACTGCTTATAAAGAATGATGACATGCAGGATGCTCATCTTGAATCCGACTACGTTCAGGTGCATTTTACCATGTCAGTCGATGCCATGCTGGGCAATGGAAATGTTTTCATTTTTGGGCAATTATCAAACTGGAGTTTGAACAAGGATTTTCGAATGAATTACAACCCTGAAAATCTGGCTTATGAGAAAACTCTGCTTCTCAAACAAGGATACTACAACTTCATGTACCTGTGGCAGTATGTGAACAAAGAGACGGGTGAAACAGCCCTCACGGAAGGCAATCATTCAGAAACCGAAAACGAATATCTCATCCTGGTCTATTTTAAGGATCAGAGCAACTTTTCCGACAGGCTGATCGGTTTTAAAAAATTCAGTACGCTTGCGAATTAAAGAATAGCACACGAAAGTTTTTCTATTTCTAAAGGAAATACTTATCCTTGTCGCATCAATGAACTTACA
>JBBSDD010000153.1:0-6401 GCA_038249755.1 Flavobacteriales bacterium
TAGGATGGTTGCGGGGCCGGCATCTTCTCTGCCTTGGGCACCGAGGCGCAGGAGGACAGGAATCCGATGGCGAGCAGCACCGGGGTAAGGCAACGGAAAACCTGTTGGGGCTTGCTTGAGCGTGCGGCATTGGCCATGCCCGCCACTTCCATGCAAACCGGGTTGCGGTCAAGGCGACATGTCCGCGGCCGAAATCACGGATCGTGGATGATACGGCACGCTGCAACATAAAAGAAGGGAGGGCGGGAATTTCTTTGGGAAGGTAGTCCAGACTTGTTCCTTCTCCCCGGATGGCTGCGATGGGCAAAATCCAGTCGCCAACCTTATTTTTATTTTTCAGACCTCCGCATTTGCCCAAAAATAAAGTGGCTTTGGGTTTGATGGCGCTGAGCAAATCCATGATGGTGGCGGCATTGGCGCTTCCCATCCCGAAATTGATGATGCTGAGATCTCCGGAATGTGCACTCGGCATGGCTTTTTCTGCACCTTTTACCTCCACATCGTGAAATTGTGCAAAGCGGTATACGTAATCGTTAAAATTGGTGAGCAAAATGTAACTGCCAAATCCATCCAGTTCCACGCCCGTATATCTGGGCAACCAATTATTTACTATTTCTTGTTTTGTTTTCATTTACTTTCGTTTTCATGCAAGCATTGAACCTCCCACCATTTCCATTCAAAATCCAGGAAGATTCGGGAATCAGAAAAATTTTCGATCCCTTGCGCCGGAAATATCTCGTTCTCACGCCAGAGGAATGGGTGCGTCAACATTTTGTACAGTACTTAATATCTGTAAAAGGATTTCCAAAAGGATTGTTCCGGCTCGAAAGTACAGTATTTCATCACCAGCGCAAAGGACGTTTTGATCTGCTCTGTATGGACAATTGCAATCAGCCGGTATTACTCGTTGAATGCAAAGCCCCCGGAATACAAATAACCCAGGAAACTTTCGATCAGATCGGACGTTACAACAGCAAGCTGAGGGTACCTTATCTCGCGGTAACCAATGGCCTGGAGCATTATTTTATGCAAGTGGACTTTCAAAAAAGCAAAGCCAATTTTCTAGAAGATTTACCACATTTTCAATATCTTGTTACCCCATGAATCGCATCATAACAAATAGCATCTTCCTGCTGCTCCTCCTGCCTTTATTGGCCCACGGTCAATCGCGGGAGTTGTGCAATATGGAGCTGAGATCCAGACTGAAAAACCTAGCTCCAACTGAGACGTTGCCGGTTTATCTTCGGGGCGATGTCTCGCAAATAACCACCCACGTGCGCCAATCTGGTGGCGTGGTAAAAGGGGTGGTGGGCAATGTTGTTTCCTGTAATTTACCGGCCACGGCTTTTTCAACCATCAATGAACAGGCTTTTATTACTTTCGTGGAATACAGCCAATCGAAGCCGATGGTCTTGGGCGATTTGATGATTGGCAACAACAATATTCAACCTGTTCATCAGGGATTGGCACCTTTGTCTCAGCCAAATCTGGGTGAAGGAGTCCTTCTTGGAATTATCGACACGGGCCTGGAAATCGATCATCCCGACTTTCAAAATCCGGATGGAACCACCCGCATAGCCGCCCTTTGGGATCAGGTTCAGGCCGAAACTTATGCTTTTCGGGTGCCGCAACCTTATAATTACGGACAGGAGTGGAACAGTGAAGAGATTAATGCGGGCATTTCAAATCATTCGGATCAGCCCAACCTGGGAGGTCACGGGAGCAATGTTGCCGGAATTGCCGCTGGAAACGGCCTTGCCACCGGGGATTTTCGCGGAGTGGCTCCCCTGGCAGAACTCATTGTAGTTTCGTCTGATTTCAACCGCGACAATTGGAAATCGTCCATTGCCGAAGCAGTGGAATTTATTTTCGCGAAAGCGGAAGCCATCGGAAAACCTGTGGTAATCAATGCCAGCCTCGGCGACTATTTCGGATCGCACGATGCGCTCGATGCGCCAGCCCTTTTCATCGAATCGATGATCGACGCGGCTCCGGGCAGGGCCATGGTCGCGGCTGCCGGCAACAGCGATCAGTTTCCACTGTACCATTTGTCGTACGATATTCCGGAGAGCGATACGGCTTTTACGTGGTTTTCTTACAACAACAATTCCGCCCTGGGTTACGGTGCCGCCTTTTTTGAATTGTGGACAGATGTGGATGATTTTGATAATGCGAAATTTACAATTGGTGCGGATCTTAATACCCCAAACTTTGAATTTCGCGGCTATGCCGGCTGGCGTACAGCGGTTGAAAATCTGAACATTGTCATAAAGGATACCATATTTTACAATGGGTTGAAACTCGCCGTAGTCGAGTCGTGGTGTGGCTTGCGTGGCGATCAATATCTCGTGCAGGTCGTCGTTACCCAGCCTTTCAGCGCGCAATACAATTGGCGGTTTGCCACCACGGGCGGGGGCCGTTTTGATTGCTGGAGTTATAGCTCGGCAGGTCGATCTGCGATACTTTCCACCAATCTGCCCTCCGTGACAACCTATCCCGAAATGGCGAAATACCGCATGCCCGACAAGGATAAAACCATTGTGGATTCGTGGACCTGCTCGGAAAAGGTGATTACCGTGGGCAATTATTACAACCGAAACCATTTTGTGAATTTTCTCGGGCAAATCACGAGCTATCCAGTGGTTCCCGGAGCCATTTCTGCTAACTGCAGCAGGGGACCTACCCGCGATATGCGGCAAAAACCCGACATCGCCGCGAGTGGTGACAATACCCTGGCGGCGGGAAGTTTTAGTACGCTTAATTCCCTGATCGCCAGCAATCCCGCCAAGGTCAGTCAAAGCGGTATGCATTACGTAAATGGGGGAACTTCTATGGCTTCGCCGGTCGTTGCGGGAGTTGGGGCACTTTATTTCTCGGCAAATCCGGAATCAACTGGCGCCGAAATGAAACAGGCCATCACCGACAATGCCCTCGCCGATCAGTATACAGGCATCCTTCCGGGAAAACAGTTTGGCTGGGGGAAACTCGATGCATGGGCGGCCTTGTCGTCTGTTGTATCCAGCACAGTGATCAGAAACGGCAATGAAAAATTCCTTCTGTATCCCAATCCTGCCAATACGCAGGTGCATTTTACAGTTGGCGAAAAAGCTGTTCAACACGTCCGGATGATTGATCTTTCCGGAAAGGTGGTTTACCAAAATTCGCCCTTTGCACCTGCATACTCCCGTGTGGAAATATCGCTTGGCGGTATTGCAGCCGGTATGTATATCGTTCAGATAGAAGATGGGGCAGGCGAAGTAGCCAATCTCAGAATGGTTGTTGAGAAATAGCTTAAGAGTCCTTAGATTTGCCATCCAAAAAAATGCCCATGGATTTATCGAAAATTCTCTCCATTGCCGGAAAACCCGGTTTGTTCAAAATTCTTCATCAGACCCGCGGCGGCGTGGTTGCGGAATCGCTCACCGACGGCAAGAAAATGTCGATAGGGCAAACCCAGCGCGTAAGCACACTCAGTGACATTTCGGTGTACAAAGTGGATGGCGATGAACCTCTGAAGAATATTTTCGAGCAGATGCTGACCCATGGAAAAGGCGAGGCGCTTGATGTCGATGTCAAAGACGACAATGGTTTGCGGAACTTTTTTGAAGAGATCATTCCAGACTTTGATAAGGACCGGGTTTACACTTCTGATATCCGCAAAATTGTAAAATGGTACAATACCCTTCTGGCAAAGGGTCTGCTCGAGCCATCGGAAGAAGCGGAGAAAAAAGAAGAATCTCCAGTGAAAGAGGAAGAGACTTCAAAAAAAGCGGTAAAAACCGCTTCGGACACCAAAGAGTCAAAACCCAAAGCCGCAAAGAAAGCTCCTGCCAAAAAAGCTCAAAAACCAGCAACGAAAGCAGCGAAAGATTCTCCTGAATCCACAAAATAATTTACCCACGTTTCGCATACCTTTTTCGTTTGTAGCCTAAATCACGGTTTTCAATCCGTAGGTAGTGACATTTCACCTCTTCGGATTGGAAAGAATGACCTACACGATTCGACCCCGAAGATGGTCGGATTTGCCAATGCGTATTTCATCAGATATCACGTTCGACCCGTTTCGCCGCAGGAAATCCCTATGGACAAAGTCTGGATGATCTTTTAGGAATTCTGTTTCTACAATCATGTGTAGTCGGGATGACCTGAGAGAATCGATTGTGTCAAAAAACAAAAGGCCCCCGGTTAGCGGAGGCCTTTTACTGAGCTGTTTTATTGGTTGGTTAAATTCCTTAGTCAATAATCAGACGCTCGGTGAGGCGTTCTGAGCCATTTGTAAATGAAACAAGGTACATCCCTTTCGACAGGTTTGAGGTTTCCAATTCGATAACCCTGAAACCATCAATGGCGATGTTTTCAAAATCTACGCGTTTTCCTGTCATGTCGAAAATTTCGATGGTCGCTCCTGAATTTGCGATCAAACTTTTAACTGCCAATTGGGCATTGCCAGCGTGAAGCGGATTCGGGTATATCACCATGGAGCTGGCCTCCGCGTTAAACTGTGTAGCTGATTCAAGCTCGTTTTCCAAAAGGATCAACGAAGGCTGATTTGCCAAAGGCACGAAAAAAGTGGCCTCGCTAAAATCACTCGCTACAATTGGGTCAAGAGAGCAAGCACATCGCACTTGAAACTGGTGTACCTCGCCGAGGTCGAGCTCAGATTTTGGAACTCTCAATCGGCGGGGTGCGGCTCCATTCACAGCATATACATCCCGAACACGCACGGTACCACCCACTACACCACCTCTAACCCGGCATACCAAAGCACCAGGTACGGTATCCCATCTTAATGTAACAAATTCCGATTGCGAAGTCAACACGACTGAAAGCTGCTCAGGCGCAGGGAAAAATTCTGGTTCGCAAAAGAAGTAAACGGCATCGTTTCTTTCAGAAAGATTCTGGATGCGAAGATCACCACCCGCCGGTGTTTCCGCCATGGCGAAAGGCTCTGTAGCAAATTCTGCAAAGAGGTATTCAGCGATGGCATCTTGTTCAGAGCCTGGGATGGCAAATTGAAACTCACCGGCTGGAAGGCCAACTGTGTTCAGGTCTACTCGTCCGGTACTTACAGCAGGAAAAGGATATCCATCTCCGCCACCAGCGAGGAAATTGAGGGTAACCACACGGATTGTGCGGCTCAAATCGCCAGTCAATGCACCGTTGATTACCACTGAATCTACTGGAAGTCCGGCTTCATCGACGATTACCAAATTGCGCACGCGGGCACCAGCGGGAAGGGAAGGATCAAAAGACACACGGACACCACCTACTTGTGGAAACTGACCTGGCGTAACACCAGGCGCTGTAGCGCTAAAGCCATGCTCAATCAGAGCGCGGAGACCTGTAGGGTTCACGGATACAAGCGAAAGAAGGTTGTTGAAACGAAGTGAGTTCTCCACATCGAGTTGCGACACTTCAGTTTCCATTTTTCCAGAAAGCGGGTTGTCCTGAGGCGGTAGAAAGTTGAATACCCCTGGGCTGGTTTCTACTACTTCACCAATGGCAGCGCGGATACCGCCACCATTTTTGATAGACACCGCAGCAGTTGCATCGAATTGTTTTGCAACAAAAAGATTGGCGTCTGCACTGAGGTTGCCAAGATTGGTCTCCTGAGTACGTACCTGAGAGCGCTGACCGTCAAGGTAAACCGAGGTGCGACCGAGAATATTGCCATCTTTCGTGATAACCACTGAACTCACAGCAGATGTCAGACGACTTACAAGGTCATATTTGCTGTTGGGTGCAAAAGCATCATCTGAATTGTTCCATACGTCATTTACCATTTCAAGATCAGAAATGTAAGGACCATTGATCGAAGGGTCGAGCGAAGTAAGGTCAATCACTCCATCGGCATCAAATTCAACAACCAGGCGACCTACGTAGCTGTACTCTCCATCGGTGCTAACTATAAGGAGTGGATTGCCATCGGCGGCCATGGATACAAATGGATAGTCAAACGCGGCTTCGCTGCCTGGCAGGAGTCGGTCATCTTCATTTGCCAATACCGTATCAGAACCTCCGGCGATGATGATATCAACCCCGGTGAGCAAACCGGCGAGGGCTTGTTCGAGAGCAAACTGCTGAAGGTGAGAAACAAGGATGATTTTGTTCGCGCCAGCTGCAATTAAATCGTTGATAATCGGCTGCAAAACTGCTGCGAGAGCTGGCATGTTATTCATGCCTCCTGTCGTTTCTGTAACCCCACCTGGTGACGAAATCGTCGCCAATACCTGGGTTGTTGCACCCAAAACACCAATCAATTCGCCATTGCGCTCGATAAGTGTAGCTTGCGCGATTTTGGGCGCAGCAGCTGCGGCTATAATGTTTGAAGGCAGTGACCTGAAAGCGGTATTCTCAAGAATTTCAGCAGTATAAAGGGGCGCAAGTGAAGGTTCGCCCGA
>JBBSDD010000154.1:0-6353 GCA_038249755.1 Flavobacteriales bacterium
GGTGATAAGCTGCGCAGGCACAGTCCTGACTGCTTAGTTCCCAAATAACATGGAGGAATGTTTTATAATCTTTTTCGTGATATACTTCCGGGAGTTCTAAGTATCCACCCAAAGCCCGCTGTTTTTTTAGTTTGGCAATTCTCCCCAAAAGATAACCCGCAGCTTCGAGGGGATAGTACAATTCCGGATTTTCGCGGTGCGCATGAATGGCGTAGTAGAGTGCTTTGGAGTAATTTCCTTCCCTGGTATAACTTTCGATCAGGTCCAGCTCTGCAAATTTTTGAATGTTGGCGAAGTCAGTTTCATCGCCTGTGAATGTCAAGGAGTCCAATCCATCGTACAATGAATAAATATGATCGATACGCAAATTGCAATCAGGATGGGTTTTGAGCTCTTCTTCATATTTTGAATTTTTGATTTCAAAATCTCCCAGAGATGAGCCCTTCGTGGATTTTTGCCATATTGGCTCTACCTCGCACTGTGCTGCGGTGAAAAATACGTCCCATTCAATAGGTTTTGAATAAATAGAAACATCAACACCATCGAGAATATGAAGCAAACCTACTGCTCCACTCACATCAAACCCTGCGCGCTGAGCCAAAAGTGCACCAAGTGAATCGGCCTGAAACTCCAAATCCCTTGAATGCCGCATGCGCGACATCATTCCAGGAATGAGCAAACTCTCCAACTGACTGTTGATGTTGTATCCACTTTTCAATATTCTGTTGATTTCACGCTTTCGCTCCGGGTCCGACACGATAGTAGCCTGGTGAATGATCGCTTCATTTGAATGATTTTTAATTTGATGACTCAGCTCATGACCCATGATAAATGCCAACTGGTGGGAATTGTTGAGTCTCGCAATCAAACCGAGATTGATGACAAAAAAACCATCGCCGGTCGAAAACGCGTTTGCTACTCCGGATCGGGAAAGCAACATGGTTGTGCCCGGATCTATTTCTGGGTTTGCAGCCTTAATTCTTTCAAATATTTCGTTGCTGTGGGTAAGTACGGGTGAATCAAAAATGAATTCACCATTCGTCAACATTTCAGACAGAAATTCATAGCGGGCTTCAAAAGACTTTTTTACTTCAGAAGCCTGTTTTCCTTTCAAATACGCGACAGTTTTCTCCTGATGTTTCCAGGCAGCCAATAATTGACGTTCAAAAACTGAATTGTCCTCGGCCACTGGAGAGGGCGTAAATCCTATCTGAGCGAAGGCGCTGGAAAATGCAGCCAAAAACAAAATTAACACCGTCCCTGTTTTCACAATTTTTATGAAATTCGAGTGGCAAAAATAGAAGATTAATTCAAAAAAAGAAATTTTAATATGGCGATCCGGCAATATTATTCATAGGAGCCTGATATGCCAACTCATCCATGATGAAAAAACAAATACGGATGACTGGGAATTGATCTCAATTTTCATGAAAATAATCTAACTAGCTGGTTTGAATTGTTTTAATAAAAAAATTTAGTTACAACTTCCAGCGAGGAAAGTGTATGAAATAGTTGACACACGGAAAAAATACAAAATGGTGGGGGTAATTTCATCATTTCCCGGTGAAATAAGACGATCAATAGATAGGGGTTATTTCTGAATAAAAATTGAATGCGTTTTTTCTAACTCAATTTGAGCAGACTTTGATTCTTAAACCATGATGAGAACGATTTTATTTACCTTCCCACCGACTAACCACCGGTATATGAAATTCCTGCATCTCCTTGTCCCAATCTTTGCGCTCTTATTTTTCGCTTGCAATCAATCAGATCCGGAAGAACGCATCCTGCGGCAAAACATGGAAGCCGTATCTATTGTCGCATTGGAAATGAATCCCGATAGCCTTGATCCACCCATTACCATACGGATTGACACCAATGAAGTATGGATACACAAAACGCCAGAACCTGATGATGTCAGAGGCTCTAAAAACAACTATTCTTTCGGTACGCCCCGAATTGTCCCTGCCAGCGAAATTAAAATCTTTATACCTGGTCAGGACACTGTGCCCCTGCCCCTTCGGCGGCCGGCACAGGGGAAAGTCGTACCGGCCACTGCACCCGAACTGCAACCTTTTAAAGGCTGGCTCAGCGAAGATCACAATCCTGGCAATTTTCATTATATCACAAACAAGGATGGACTGGGATTTACCGTGCACGACATGACCATGGATACAAAGGGAAACACATGGTACACCAGTGCGGGTTCGGGTATCACACGTTTTGACGGAAGTAGCTTTGCCAATTTTATGCCTTCAAACGGACTACCTTTTGAAATTGTAGTCAGTGTATTTGAGGACAGCAATGGAGATATATGGATAGGAACCAATGGTGGCGGAGCTGCGCGATATGATGGACATACTTTTACGACTTTTTCGGAAGCAGAAGGTCTTCACAACCAAATAACAGGCTTTTTGGAAACCCAGGACGGGTCGTTGTGGATTGGTACCTATGGAGGTGGGCTTTTCCGCTATGATCAGGATGATACAGGCACAGGTGGCACTTTCGTGCAATACTCCACTGCACAAGGTCTTTGCGATATGATGCCCAACAACCTCCTGGAAGATCCGGAGGGAAATATTTGGTTTAAAACCCGATGCAATACCATAGGAAAACTTGAACACGCACGCGATGGAAAACCGGAGCGAATCATCGAATACGGCCCCAATCAGAATTCTTACAATGGTGACCTGGTAGGAATAACCTGCGATAGCCAGGGAAATATATGGAGTGGCAGCAGGGACGGCATATTATTTCGATTCGATGGCACCAATTTTACACATCTCGCTCTGCCCGATTCGATGGCCTCTGTCACTATCAACAACCTGCTTTATGACAAGCATACCGATCAAATCAAAGTGGCAATGCATAACACAGGTATCATCAGCATGGACGCCCGGAAACCAGACAAGTTCACATTGCTGAGCAAGGAAGATGGACTGCCAAACAATGAAATCTACTCGCTGTTTGTTGATCAATATGGTGATCTACACACCATATTGAGAAAAGCCATTGCCGTAAAAAAGGCAGGGGACTTTAAAAAGTATAGCGACAATGATGGATTCACAAACCTGGTTGTCAACCAAATAACTGAAGATACCAAAGGCAATATATGGTTTGCCACTGAAGGCGATGGTCTCATCCGTTTTGATGGAGATTCATTTGCCTATCACGGACCCAGTATGGGTTTTCACTCACAACCCGTGGGAATTGTCCGCGACCACCGTGGCAACCTGTGGGTGGCTAGCAATGGTGGAGGGCTTCATAAATTCATTCCTGACAGTGCGGGCGGCACAGGAACTTTTCACTACTACATGGAAAACGCCGGCTTGTCTCTAAAATGGATGACCTGCGTAATGGAAGACAGCAAGGGCAATATTTGGAGTGGAACGAATGGGGGTGGCATCAACATTCTCACGCCAGACAGTCAGAATGTGGGAGGCTCGCTCGTGAAAATAAGCACTCCACAGGGACTTTCGTCAAATCAGGTTTACACCATCATCGAAGACAGGCAGGGAGATATCTGGGCAGGTATGCATGCTGGTGGATTGAGCAGACACAGGCCCGGCGAAAAACCTGGGGAGGGGAAATGGTGGCATTACGGACCAGATCAGGGTTTGGCAGGCGCCAGCGTGATTAGTCTCAAAGAAGATCATCGGGGAAATATCTGGATTGGGATACCAGGTGGTCTCCAACTTCTGTTTCGCGATGAGGCCGGGCAAGCGGAAAGAATTTTAACATTCGATGAAAAGAACAGTCCTGTGGGTCGAATCGTCAATAGTATTTTAATAGACAAGGATAGCACGCTTTGGTTTAGCAGTGATCTGGAATTGCTCAGGCTGACTGAAGATAAGTACGCTCAATTACTTGAAAAAGTCCAGGCAGGCGAGGTGTATGACGATGATGTCATTTTCGATGTTTTTAATATGTGGAATGGTTTTACTGGTGCCGGTAGCCGAAATGCCAGCATCCAGGACAGCAGAGGAAAAATTTGGTTGAGCAGTAACACATTCTTGAATGCCTTTGATCCGAAGCTGATCACTGCCGATTCCACTCCCCCGGTCACCGTCATTTCGGCCTTGAGCCTTGCCAACGATTTGATCAACTGGCACGAAATAGAAAATAAAAAAGTCACGGATATCACGCTTCGCAATGGAATAAAACTTCACGACTTCACTTTAGATGGATACAGCGCAGGATACGGGTTGCCCATGCATCTCAATCTCGCCCACGACAATAACAATATTACTTTCGGTTTTTCGGCCATGGCGAGGCACCAGCCAGAATTGGTCAAATACCGCTATTTCCTTGACGGTTTTGACGGGTCGTGGAGTGGACTTACTACTTTTCAAGAGGTGCCATACGGTAATTTACCACCTGGGGCATACACCTTTCGGGTAAAGGCAATGAACAGTCTTGGCATTTGGGGTGAAGAAGCGACGTATGAATTTACGATACGGCCTCCCTGGTGGTTTTCCCTCTGGGCTTACATTGCTTACGCCATTTTGTTCGTCGTGTTTGTCGTCTTTGCACACCGAACCTTAAAGGCCAGAACGCTGCGAATAGAAAGGGAGAAAATTCAGGCACGGGAGCTGGCTCAGGCCAAAGAAATAGAACGGGCCTACAGTGAACTTAATCAGTCTCACGAACACTTAAAATCCACACAGGCTCAGCTTATCCAATCCGAAAAGATGGCCTCACTTGGCGAGCTTACTGCAGGAATCGCCCATGAGATTCAGAACCCGCTGAACTTCGTCAATAATTTTTCGGAAGTAAGTGCAGAGCTCCTGGATGAGGTGAGCGAAGAGCTCAACCGAGTAAAGACGAGGCTTGCCTCGTCTCCCGATCATGATGATGATTCACTCTCAGAAGCAGAATCCATCCTCAGCGACATCAAACAGAACCTCGAAAAAATAACCCACCACGGCAAGCGGGCCGATGCAATTGTGAAAGGAATGCTCGCGCACAGCCGAACCAATTCTGGCGAGCGTGTTCTCACAAATATCAAAGCTTTGGCTGATGAATATCTTCGCCTCTCTTATCATGGACTGCGTGCAAAGGACAAAAATTTCAATGCAGATTTTAAAATGGATTTAGATCCGGGCTTGCCATTGATCAATGTAGCGTCTCAGGATATTGGCCGCGTGCTTCTAAATATTATCAACAACGCATTTTATGCTGCTTCTTTAGGGCATCAAATTGAATCTACCAACGAAAATTCATCGGCTTCCGCTGTACAGACGGGGCATGCCCCGTCTGTACAGCGGCCGATGATCATTATTTCTACAAAAAATCTCGGCGATAAAATCCAAATTTCGATTTCAGACAACGGCCCCGGCATTCCCGACTCCATCAAAGACAAAATATTCCAACCTTTCTTTACTACCAAGCCAACAGGGCAGGGAACGGGATTGGGACTGAGCTTGAGTTATGACATTGTGAAGGCACATGGGGGAGAATTAACGCTGGAGTCCAGACCTATATCTGGAAATAGTGAAATCAAACAAGGGACTGAGTTCTCAGTTTTCCTACCTGTTGGTGAAGGTGATCGTTAAAAATAATTTTATCTTTCATTCATGAATACAGTCAATATTATAATCTTCTTTTTTGAACGAAAAGCGAATGCTTTTGAGCGGTCTTGGTTCAAGCCGCAGCACGGTAAATTCCTTACCTGCTCGAAAATGCGCATCAAACCCCGACGATTATAGTCTGAGTCAAAATCTTTCGGTGGGCAAATCTATCCCTTCGGAAAGTGAAATATACGCCCGGGAAAAAGCGCGTACGATTTGCCAAAAGGCCGCTTAAGTTTACATCAGTACTTGTCAACACATCGCTGGGAAAGGGGAGAATTTCATAGGCTCTCCCTGATCCACCGCGGTACTAAATTAAAATATCGATTAACCAATCATAATTAAAACCAAAATGAAAAATAACCTGTTTGTCTCAATTTGCACACTGATTTTAATCAGTGCTTTCCAACCCGCTGCCGAACCAGCGGCAGATATGGAAAAATTGAAAATCGAAATCCAAAACCTTGAGAATGCCTGGGCTGACGCCATGAATGAACGTGATGTCGATGCCCTGATGGCGCTGTATGCTGATGATGCGGTAGCCTTGGGGGAAGATTATCCCAGCATTTCCGGAAAGGAAGCCATCCGTAAAAAAACCGAAAAAGATTTTGAAAAAGCCGATACCGGGCAGCATTTTAATTTTCAAACCCTGGAAGTCGTCGGTACAGGCGATGTGGTGACCGAAACCGGGAAAACCACCGTCAAAGACGATTCCGGAAAAGAAATCAGCACGGGAAAGTACATGGCCGTATGGCAAAAACGCGATGGCAAATACCTTTGTAC
>JBBSDD010000155.1:0-6352 GCA_038249755.1 Flavobacteriales bacterium
GCTAATCTAAACGAAATCTATCAAAATTGGATTCGGTTTTCCAATCTTTTTAAAAAAAAAATTAAAACCCCGATAGGTTCGCTATCGGGGTTCAAACTGACATATATAATGTGAGAAAAATGTAAAACTAATTTTTAGACAAATGCCCATGTACAGGCCATTTTATGGTGTCTTCATCTATGAACAATGGGCCCCATTGCACATCCATGACAATCCCATCTTCAATCCAGAATACGATTTCGTCATCATCGGCTGTGATGGTCATGGAGTCCGGCATTTCGGCCGAAGACCAATCGTCGTAGCTGAGGTTGGTGATTTTCATTTTTTTGAGGGCTTCAACAAGGCCATCTTTCGACAGACCGATAACCTTTTTGTCATGCATTTTCACTTCCGGATTGCTTACCGCGATGGTGCATAGTTTCCAGTCTTCCACTTTGTCGAAACTGAGAGAAACTTCAATCTCATCATAGTGCCATGATTCGGTAATGTCTTCATCATCATCATCGTGAGATTGCGATTCTACTTCATCTGGCTCGCCCAACAATGCTTTGACATCCGCTCTTTGCATGCCAAATTTGAGGTCTCCAAGTCCCTCTCCAGGTGTTATATTTGCAATGTTTGCTTTCATGGTTTTCGGTTTTAAAGTGGTTTCAAAGATAGCGTTTGAAAAGAATCCAACACATTAAAACAAAATCAATTGGCAAATATTTTATCAATCAGTGTTCTTCCTGATAATATATCTTGTAATATTTTCTTCCGTCTTCCTCCTGTCCTTGTTTGATCAACTCCCGGTCACCGTGGATGTAAACGTGAAAATTTTTATCGAGTTTAAGAACGCTTTTGTAATTCCTGGCGTACTTTTTTACTGCGTGAGAAGAAATATCAAATCCACCATCCGCTTCCATGGGCAGTTCTCTCAAATTATCTGCAGTATAGTGTCGGAATGATTCAATAACAGCGGGTTCCTGAAAAACAGCGCTTTCAAACTCCGCTTTATTGAATTGTTCGTGCTCCTTAAAATATTCCGCTGTTCGGTTGAGCAGATCGATCTGTTCAGCTTTAGACATAGGTACATCATGAGCCACTTCTTTCATCAGAAAGTCGCGGGTGCATTGCATAAACTCCCGGGTCTGATGAAAGCTGTCATTGCAGGGTGAAATCTGAAGAAACTGATCCTTCCAGTATTGCGCATCGTTGCCTTTATTCACGCGGTCAATCATGGCTATCCGGAATCCGTTTTCCCGTTCAAGGTCGAATATCAAACAGCCCTTGTCGAGCTTGTTGATTTGAATGCCCTTTTCGGAAAACAGATAAAATCCATCCTGATCGTGGTCCAATTTGAGAAAATCTGCCTTTCGCTCGGATTTGAAAAGCCCGATCGCCCTTGTGGATTGCGCACCCACCACCACATTTGAAAAAGCGGCGACAAACAAATCTCCGGATCGAATCTGCGGATGGGTGGACAGATCGTATAGAAGTCGCGCCATGTCCACAGAGCGGGGCAGGAAGAGTTCAGTCTTATCAAACATATCGCAGGCAAATGCATAAAGCGGATTCATCCTGAAATCCCCGTTAGAAAAAGTAAACTGATACAGTTCCGGAGCTACGAACGATTTCAGGAAATAGGTGAGAAGCAACTTATTCAGCTTTCCATCTTTCGTGCTGAGTAGTTCTGTGCCGGCAATAAAATCCTGCTCGTTGTTTTTGTTTCCCACCCGGTGGGCAACAAGGGCCTCAAGTTGGCAAAGTTCAAAGTTTAAGGCTTGTGATGTTGATGCGGTTATTGAGGTTTCGCTATCCATTTAAATAGTTTTTGTAGAATCAGTTCTTTAAATTGCGTCTGCCAGAGCCTTCAGATAGTTGCTGATCCCAGAGATCCAGGTGTGAATTGGTAAAATGGGTGTGCGGAAAATGTGTGAAGGAGGCCAGGACTTTCGTTTATATCTATTACGCAATCTATTTCATATTGACAAACTGAAGCGGCAATCCGAAATCTCCACGCCGGCAAAGGGCAATGACTTGTTGCAAATTATCGATAGACTTGGAGGTGATGCGCACCTGATCATCCATAATGGCAGTCTCCACCTTGATTTTGGCATCCTTAATGGCTTTCACGATCTTTTTAGAAGTCTCCCTGTCTATGCCCTGAGAAACAGGGATTTCTTTTTTCACAACCTTGCCCGAAGCATAGGGTTCTTTGGTAAGGTCGAGGCTTTGAGGATCTATTTTGGCTTTGACGAAACGGCCAATCAAAACGGTTTCCATTTGGTCAATCCGAAAATCATTTTCCGTTGTCAGAGATATCACAAGGTTCTTTTTATCGAGGGAGATTTCACTTCCGGTGCCTTTGAAGTCATAACGGGTTTCGATTTCCTTTTTTGCGGAGTTCACCGCATTGTCGACCGTCTGCATGTCGACTTCTGATACAATATCGAATGAAGCCATGTAATAGATTTTTAGAATCAAGGATTCAAATATCGCATTTTGAGTTGGGTTTCCACACCGGATAGGTTTTGATAGCGGATACTAGCGAAAAAAAATATTTCCATCAGAATCCTTCAAAACTCCCTTATTCTGATAGTATCCAATTTCGTTAAAATCCTTCAGATCAATTAGAAGAGAATCAGTAGAGCTGATTTTTGTGAAAACGAATACCATGTTTTCCGAATCTCCGGCATTTTGGTGATTGGGATCGCCGAGCAGGTTGTGAAATATAAAACCCTGCGATCCATCCAGCGCTTTAATCTGGTACCAGTCCTTAACGGCAGCTTCGATTTGCACAGGATTGTTTTCCGAAAGGGAAAAAATAACCGGATACTGTGTGCCTGGACCTTTCCGAACATTTGCCTTCTGAGTCATGACAGTCAGGTAAGTTTCCCCGGTATTTAAATTGACCGAATCTGGTAATGGATGAACTGTGTTTACCAAGGGAAATGGGTCGAATGCACCTCTTTCATAAACCCCAAAATGCAGGTGTGGCTTTGTAAATCGTGCGTTTCCGGTATTTCCAACAAAGCCGAGTATATCACCCACTGTAACCCTTCTGCCTGCAACCACAGCCTGTGTGTCGAGGTGCGCGAAATAAAGATTATGACCCCTTTTGGTATCTCTCATCCACACCTGCCGCCCACCAAGACCGCCATCGCGTACAGATGTCACAAATCCGTCGACGGGTGCCACAACTGGTGTGCCCCGCGGCGCAAAAATGTCAATTCCTTCATGTTTTCTCGCGCCACCATCACGGGCCCCCCCCAAAAAACTCATGATGGCAGCATTGTTTTTTCCCTCAACGGGAAACACACCGTAGGTCGCCGTGCCCTGCACATTGAAAGTGAAATTGCCCTCTCCAAATAATTCTGGTTGGATTCGTATTACCAGCCGCATTGATTCATCCGCCTCAAATTTGTAAGGAGATTCTGTGGGGGAAAAAGATGCGGCAATTTTGTTCAGTTCGGAACTTTTTATCAGCTCGATAAAAAGTTTGCTGCTGTCTGCCGGTATCCAATTCACAGTGATTTCAATTGTCGTTCCTTTTTGTAGTTCTACGGCCCAGGCCAGTGCGTGGATTGATTTGGATTTAAAACTTCCCTTAAGTTGCACGGGTGTGGTAATTTCTGTCGGATAGTTCACCACTTCAACGCTCATTTTCAGCCAGTTTTTTCCGACTTTTGTATTTACGATGCCAGATGCTGTTAAGCGGTCTGTGTATATTTCCCTCTCTGTTTTCGGCTGAAAGAGGATGATAGAATTGTTGTTACATCCATAAAGGAAAAATCCTGTAGCCAGGATCATCGCGTAGGTAAAGCTCGACTTCATAGAAGTGAAAATCTGAAAATACATGGAATTTTGCGTGAGACCAATTTGGGAACAAAAACGTAGCCAAAGCTCGAACATTCTAAGGAATTAGGTTGTTTTGAAAACATAACTTTACATCAATAATAGAGGTCACAAACTTATTTCGACTGTTACATCTAAGATTCCACCAAATGCTTTTCAAAAAGATTATTCATTATCTCGACCCACGCAACATGTTTCGCAAAAGCGAAAACAATGTGAATCTGCGAATGATGCACGGTATAAACCGTATTTCCATTTTCGTATTTCTCTTATGCATTGTTATTTTGATTGTACGGGCTATTGCTCGATCATAGTCATTTACCTATCTTTGGCACGTGGCCATTATTTGACTTATGATAGTTCGTATTGTTTCGCTGCAATTTGAGGCAGCAAATGCTGAAACAGGAAAACAACTCCTGAAAAATGTAGCTTCCAGAGTTCGGGAGACAGAAGGTTGTTCACATCTACAAATTTTATTTGATGTGCATCATTCCGGTAAAGTCTTTACGCTCAGTCAATGGGAAAGTTTAGCCGCATTGAACAAGTATAGAAAATCAGAATTTTTTGTTAATTTTTGGTCCAATATGCGCCCACTTTTAGAGAAAGAAGCCATAGCCAGATCAACCTATCAAGAGATGATATTCCCATAGTGGATATGTCAATTTCAGTTATAAGATTTTCTCATCATATTTTTTTATAACCCTCCAAATGCCCAAATTTGCCTCCGGCAGATTTCGTGTGTCACTTTTCTTGCCAAATAAGTAGCTTTGCAGCCAATGTGGGCTTTAATCAGAAAAGAAGTACGTGGTTTTTTGAGTTCGGTAATCGGTTATGTGGTAATAGCCGTTTTTCTTTTATTGACAGGGCTGTTTATGTGGGGTTTCCATGGAAACCTCCACGTACTTGATCAGGGTTACGCCACGCTCAGCACCCTATTTTATGTGGCTCCCTGGGTATTTATGTTTTTAGTACCCGCAGTCACCATGCGCTCTTTCTCAGAAGAAAAGCGTACAGGGACCATCGAACTCTTGTTTACCCGGCCACTCACCGATTTGCAAATCATTCTGGCGAAATATGCCGCCAGCGTTTTCCTGGTAATTCTCGCCCTTATTCCTACCCTTATTTATTATCTGAGCATTTACTATCTAGGCAATCCTGTTGGAAATATTGATCATGGGGGAACCTGGGGTTCTTATCTCGGTCTGCTTTTTTTGAGCGCGGGTTTTGCTTCTATTGGAATTTTTTCTTCTGCCATCAGCGAAAATCAGGTTGTCGCATTTATCCTCGCATTGTTTCTCTGCTTCTTTTGCTACAGCGGGCTCGAACAAATTGCTTCTTTTGACCTTTTTGGAACGCTCGACCGGTTCATTCAGCAACTGGGGATTGCTGGCCATTACGATTCCATGAGCCGTGGGGTGATCGATACCCGGGATGTGATGTATTTCGTCAGCCTTTCGGGAATTTTTGTGGTTTTGACCAAAACCGTTTTACAAAGCCGAAAATGGTCATGAAAAAAAACCTGAGCGAACGTGGGAGAATAATCGTTGAGACCATACTCGGTGTCGTCTTTTTTGTTGCACTTACCTACATCAGTGGTTTTGTCTTCCAAAGGTTTGACCTTACCGCCGAAAAACGACATACCCTGACTCCAACAACGATAGATATGCTCGAAGGGTTGGAGGATGTGGTGTATATCAAAGTGTTTCTGGACGGGGAATTCCCTGCCGACTTTCAACGCCTTCAACAGTCGGTAAAAGAAAAACTGGATGAAATGCGTGCTTATGCAGGTGAGAATATCCAGTATGAATTCATCAATCCCAGTGAAGCCCCGGATAAAAAATCGCGGGAGGCAATGTATGGGGAGCTCATCGAGAAAGGATTGCAATATTCCTCGCTTCAGATTCGGGAAAATGATGGAATGACTGAAAAAATTGTTTTCCCCGGAGCGCTCGTTTCTTACAAAGACAGGGAGATTCCACTTCAGATTTTAAAGAATCAACAACGGGTTACCGATGCAGAATTGGTAAACAGAACCATCAATAACCTGGAATACGATTTTGTCAATGCCATTTATCAGGTACAGGCGACCCGAAAGAATAAGGTGGCAATACTCCAGGGACATGGAGAACTTCGCCCGATTGAAATGAAAGATTTCAGCACCGAACTGTCCCGTTATTATGATGTGAATATGGTTGAGATTGAAGGAGAGGTAGATGCACTCAGTCGAAATCTTACCGGCTCAGGCAACCGTGAGAACCGCTTCGATGCCCTTGTGATTGCGAAGCCTGTGAAGGAATTTTCCGAACAGGACAAATACATTATTGACCAATTCGTCATGTATGGCGGAAAGGTATTGTGGATGATAGACCCCATGGCGATCGCGATGGACAGTCTTCGCACCACCGACCTGACCATGTCGACTCCCTTGTATACCAATCTGGACGACCAGCTTTTTACCTATGGGGTCCGGTTGAACAAGGATTTATTGATTGACCGCACTTGCGCTCCAATCGCC
>JBBSDD010000156.1:0-6346 GCA_038249755.1 Flavobacteriales bacterium
CGCAGGAAGCCGATATCGTTGCCAACGCGGGTAAATCCGGATCTGTAACCATCGCCACCAACATGGCCGGACGGGGAACGGACATCAAACTTGGCGCAGGGGTAAAAGAAGCCGGTGGACTTGCCATAGTCGGTACAGAAAAACACGACTCGCGACGCGTAGACCGTCAATTGCGCGGTCGGGCAGGTCGACAAGGTGATCCCGGATCATCACAGTTTTACATTTCGCTTGAAGACAACCTGATGCGTCTTTTCGGCTCCGACCGGATTTCTAAAATGATGGACCGGCTGGGACTCAAGGAAGGTGAAGTGATCCAACATTCGATGATCACAAAATCCATCGAACGCGCGCAGCGCAAGGTGGAGGAAAATAATTTTGGTATTCGTAAGCGCTTGCTTGAATACGATGACGTGATGAACTCCCAGCGCGAAGTCATTTACAAACGGCGCAAGCACGCCCTTTTTGGCGAACGCCTGCAACTTGACATACAAACCATGTTTCAGGATGTGGCGACCAGCATTGTGGACAACCACCAGGACGCCAAAGACTTTGACGGTTTCAAACTCGATTTGATTCAGTTTCTCGGCATTGAATCGCCGGTAAAGGAGGAAGAATTTCTGGCTCTGAAACGGGATTCCCTCAAGGAATTGGTATACAAAACAGCGCGCAAACGCTACGCTGACCGGATGGTGACAGTTGGAAAAACAGCTTTGCCAATCATTCAAAATGTCCACACCACCCAGCCCCAATTTGAAAACATCGCAGTGCCATTTACGGACGGTAAAAAATCGCTTCAGATTGTCGTAAACATTGAAAAAACGCTGAAAACGGACGGTAAGGAACTTGGATTTGGAATAGAAAAAAGTTCGACCCTCGCCATCATCGACAATGAGTGGAAAGAACACCTGCGTGAAATGGACGATTTGCGGCAATCTGTTCAGAATGCGCGGTTTGAGCAAAAAGATCCGCTCTTGATTTATAAGTTTGAGTCCTTTGAGCTTTTCAAAAAAATGATTGAGCGCATGAGCTTTGAAGTGGTTTCATTTCTCAGCAAAGCGGCCCTGCCAGCGCGTCCCGATCAGGTGAAAACGACAGCCGCAAATACCAGCCGCACGGATGATGGCATGAACAAACTACAGATGAGTCGACCGGGTGCTGAATCAAGCCAGACAAATACCTCATCTGCGCCCGGCCCTCAAAGAATGCCGCAGCGCATGCCGCCTCCCAAGGTGGAGCCGGTACGTGTGGAAAAGAAAATCGGGCGAAATGATCTTTGCCCCTGCGGCAGCGGGAAGAAGTACAAGCAGTGTCACGGGAATACGGTGAATCAGTCTGTGTAGCGTTCGCCGGATAGCTTCTGCCAAATTTATGATTACCATTTTCCAAAGGCCAAAGTCGGTTGGCGAATTTAGAATTGGTTCCGGGCTCCGCAGCATTTGCAATGCTGCAGAAGATCAGAAGTAGGTCAATCCCAGGAGGTCTAACAGAGAAAAAGTGAATTATAAAATTCTACCCCGGCAACGCTACTTTGCGAAGCGATCTCAACCCAGAATTGCAAGTTTGTGCAGCGATCTCACAGACGACCTCCGGAGCCCGCATGGGAGGTAAATGCTGGGGAACTCGGGTAAATGCTGTCGTTGGAATTGAGAATACGAATCATCCTGAAATGGTCTTAGGCTAAAGCCAAATGAAAGATCGATTAAATTTGTTGGGCTAAAGCCCTAATGCATCCACTCCCATTTTCCGTGGGCTAAAGCCGCCCGGCAACTGGATTTACAATCTGTTTTTACATCCATATAAATTGGAAAACCCATTGCTCCACATTTGCAATGATCAAAATAACCCCGGAGTGAATTTTTGGGTATTAAAAATATACATGGTCTATGCTTACAATTGCTATGTTTACAATTGCCGGGCGGCTTTAGCCCCCGCCAATGAAATGTTGTCAGGTTTGGGCTTTAGCCCAACAGCTTTATAGATTTTTTCCGATGGCTTTAGCCAAACTTTTCTATCAGCATATTTAGACCGAAAATAGCCCTATTTCCATGAAAATGAGACCTTAAACAAACCTTGCATTTTTCCCCACCTTCAGGTCATTGACGATCTGTTTGATTTTTTGTTCGTCTTCTTTGGGACAAATCAGGAGAACATCATCGGTATCTACCACGATGAAATCACTTAAACCTTGAATGACCACTAGCTTTTCTGAAGGCACATTGACCATATTGTCAGAACTCTGATCGATCACCACGTTCTTGCCAACCACGGCGTTGTTTTCGCGGTCTTTTTTGATGTGGGTAAAAAGCGAACCCCAGGTACCCAAATCGCTCCAACCAAAATCACTGAGCACCACATTGACGTTGTTTGCCTTTTCCATTACGCCGTAATCGATCGAAATACTCTCACAAACAGAATAAACATTGGCAATGCTCACTTCTTCTTCGGGCGTGTTGAGTTGTGGGGTAATATTTTCAAACAGCTCTTCTATTTCCGGAAGGTGCGCCTTGAACGCGCTGCTGATGCTCTCGAGGGTCCAGATAAATATGCCTGAATTCCAGTAAAAGTCTCCGCTTTTGAGAAATTCCCGGGCGAGTTCGATATTCGGTTTTTCCGTAAACGTTTTCACCTTGCGCACATTTTCGGAAACGGCATCTTTGGTGTCAGTAAACTGGATGTAGCCATAACCCGTGTCCGGACGCGATGGTTTTATTCCCAGGGTAATCAGGTTTTGGGTTTTTTGCGCCTGTGAAATGGCAGTTTGAACAGTGGCTGTAAAAGCCGATTCTTTGAGCACCAAATGGTCTGCCGGCGCTACGATGATGACAGCATCCGGATCGCGCAATTTGATCCGGTGATTGGCGTAGGCGATGCATGGCGCGGTATTGCGACGGCTTGGCTCCAGCAAAATCTGGTCTTCACCTATACCCGGCAGCTGCTCCATGACCAGATTTTTATACTGGCTATTCGTGACGATGTAGATGTTTTCCTTTGGACAAAGGGGAAGAAAACGATCAAAAGTCTGCTGGAGAAGGGTGCTACCCGTGCCGAGAATATCGTGAAATTGTTTGGGATAAGAAGTTCGGCTCATTGGCCAAAACCGGCTACCGATGCCGCCGGCCATGATAATGCAATAATTGCTGTTTTGGGACATGAATCTGGTTAATTGAGTTGGTTTATAGCTACCCGTAATTTTTCGATAACAACAGGAATATCCTGTGTATGAACCGTACCTACGCTCAGTCGATACCAAGGGTTATCGCTGCTTGCGCCAAATGCACTGAATGGCACCATGGCCAGTCCGGCTTCTTTGAGCATATACCTGGTGGTGGCGGGAACATCGGCAATGGTCGTTCCATCAGATGTTCTTTTGCCTCTGAGGTCTACTTTTACCGCCAGGTAGATAGCGGCTTCCGGCGAAATGGCTTCCACAGGCAATCCCTCTTCGGCGAGTTTCTGAAATCCATTGTAAAACGCAGTAAGTCGCTTGTGAATTTCTGATTTAAATGTTGACATATAATTTTCCATGGCGGGGGAATTGGCCATAAATTCTGCCACGGCCACTTGTTCGGGCTTCGGAGCCCAGGCGCCAACATGCCCCAGTATCGACTTCATTTTGTCGATCACCTCGCGCGGGCCGAAAGCCCACCCTACCCGAACTCCGGTAGCGGCGTATGCCTTGCTGATGCCATCGATGAAAATGGTGTAAGGACGCATGTCGGGATTGAGGCTCACCGGATTGACATGCTCCGTATGGCCGAAGCACAACTGCCAGTATATCTGATCATAAATGAGATACAAGGGCTTGCGGACACCACGCCGCCGATTGTTTTCCGCCACCACCAAATCACATATTTTATGAAGTTCTTCAGCATTCAAAACCGTCCCTGTCGGATTCAGAGGCGACCAAAGTGCGATAATTCCGGCGTTTTCCAAATGCGGCTCCAAATCAGCAGCAGTGGGCATGAAATTTTGCAATGCAGAAGTTTCTACAGGCACCTGTCGGCCACCGGTTAGCATGGTGTAATGGTTGTTGTTCCAGCTCGGAAGCGGGTAAATGGCATCTTCGTCCGGATCGAGCAGGGCCTGATATGCTGCATAAATCAGCGGACGACCTCCGCCGGCTACCAGAAACTCATCTTTGCTGTAGGTGAGGCCCTGATTTTTGGCAATGAAATCAGCAAGGGTCATGCGCAAAAATTCTATCCCATTCGAAGGCGGGTAGTTCGTCTGTTTTTCGCGATAAGCTTTCTGAATGGCCGATTCGAGATATTCGGGAATCGGAAATATCTGCGGATCAAAATCACCGATGGTATAATTGTAAATCTGAGCGCCGGTGGCCATCAGCTCCCGGATATCGCCGGCGAGTTTGACGATTTCCGAACCTTTTAGTTCTGAGGCGAGCAAGCTCACCTTTCTTTCGACTACTGAATTTGATGATTCTACGTCCATAAGATTGGTTTGCGCGGGGTAAAGTTAACAAAAAGCCTATCCGGGCAAGGTTATGTATGCGTTACAGCGGTTGAACTTTCGCCCTTCCGGAAATCAGATATTTTTTTCCATCATCAATGCGGATGCAGAGATATCTGGTGCGTCGTTTTTCTTCGGCGATGTACCCCACACTTCGAAACTGGAAAGGCAATTCCAGACCCAAATCCGTAAGGAGTACACCTGGATCGGTGTCGTAGAGCGCCATTGCCCGCGAAAGATTGGGACAACTGCAACTGGAAGCTTTGGGGTTTTTCAAATATTTGAATACGGCTGCCTTGATATCAGGTGGATACACGTCGTTTTGTGCAAAGGGCTTCAACATATCTGCATAAATCGATTTCCACTCAATGCCATGCGGAGCAACGGAATTGCCGTGCTTGAGGTGACAACCCAGATGCGCAAACTCATGCACGGTGGTGGTGAGAAAGGCGTATGGATTGAGGTCCGCATTGATGGTGATCTGATTGCGCTTACCCTCATATCCCGGTCTGAAGTCACCCAATTTCGATCCCCGCGGTTTGCTGATTTTGAAATGCACATTGAGGGCGACAATCCAATGCGCAATCAAAGGCGCACAACGCGGAGGCAAATGATGCCTCAATACCTCCGTCCATTTATCTTTTGCCTGTGACTGGGTCATGCCAGATGGATTGTTGCTTCAAGTGTTTGGACATTTTCACTTTTCCATTTCGGACAAGTATCACATTTCTTTTTTGGGTTGGGCGAACAGGCCGTTGTGCTCAATACAAGCAAAAGGAGGCCGAGCGTCGAAAAGTTTTTAATTCCGCTTATCATAGGCACCAAAATTAAACATTTGCGTATAACTGTTAACTGTGAAAAATTAAATATACACAACGCACAAAGACCGTCTGAGTGTCCTACTTTTATACCAAAGTAAAAATTTGAATACAATTTTTCATGTAGGCAGGTATATTATTCTGATTGGCCGGGTATTCTCGCGGCCGGAAAATTTGAAAATATACTGGCATTTGTTTATTAAAGAAGTTGATAAAATCGGGATCAGTTCTTTGGGGCTCGTGGTATTGATGTCTTTGTTTATCGGGATGGTCATCACCCTGCAAACCGCTTCAAACATCGACAGCCCACTCATACCGGCCTATACGGTAGGCTTTACAGCCCGTCAATCCATCATACTCGAATTTTCCCCGACCATTCTTTCATTGATTCTCGCCGGAAAAGTAGGTTCAAATATCGCTTCCGAAATTGGGACCATGCGGGTGACGGAGCAAATTGACGCTTTGGAAATCATGGGGGTCAATTCAGCGGCCTATTTGATATTGCCGAAAATTCTCGGGGGTCTTTTCATATTTCCATTTCTCATTATTATCAGCATGTTTCTGGGCGTTTTTGGCGGATGGGCCATTGGCGTTTCTACCGGAATTATCACATCAAACGAATATGTGTATGGAATCCAGTATGATTTCCGGCCTTTTAGCGTGACGTATGCCATGATCAAAACCCTGGTGTTTGCATTTATCATCACATCGGTATCGGCTTACCACGGATATTATGCGCGTGGAAGCGCGCTCGAAGTGGGCAAAAGTAGCACGCAGGCGGTGGTATTCAGCAGTGTGCTGATATTAACGCTCAATTACATCATCACGCAATTGATCCTGATTTGATAGAAGTAAAAAACCTCAGCAAATCATTTGGTGAAAACCTGGTACTCGACGACATTTCTTTCAAATTCGAACGGGGCCAGGTCAACATGATTATCGGGCAAAGTGGAAGCGGTAAATCGGTTCTCACCAAATGTATGGTAGGCTTGCACAAGCCGGATACGGGCGAGATACTTTATGACGGAACAAGTTTCATTGAACTTCCACTTGAGGAGAAG
>JBBSDD010000157.1:0-6341 GCA_038249755.1 Flavobacteriales bacterium
GAAACACCTCGTGACGCCCAGTTACATTTCGGAAGAGATGCAGAAACTTGAAAGCACTGTCAAGGAAAACGGGCTCATCTTTTTGAACGAACTCGGCGTCGATCCGGGCATCGACCACATGTCGGCCATGCGGCTACTCGACCAGATGCGCTCGCGTGGAGCGGAGATCACCTGTTTTGAAAGTTTCACTGGCGGCCTTGTGGCTCCCGAGAGCGATGACAATCCATGGAATTATAAATTTACCTGGAATCCGCGAAACGTTGTTTTGGCTGGTCAGGGCGGGGCGGTAAAATTCAAACACAACGGACGGTTTAAATACATTCCCTACCAGAAATTATTCCGTCGCACGGAGATCATACACATCCCGGGTTACGGACGATTTGAGGGATATGCCAACCGGAATTCGCTCGGATACCGCGAATTGTACGGGCTGCAACACGTACCCACGATTTATCGCGGCACCCTCCGCCGCGTGGGGTTTTGCCGGGCCTGGGATATTTTCGTGCAGATGGGCCTCACGGACGATTCGTATGTGATGGAAGATTGGCAAACGATGACCCACCGCCAGTTTACCAACAGTTTTCTGGCCTTCAATCCCGACGACAGCGTAGAGCTCAAGCTCATGCACTACATGAAACTCGATCAGGACAATGATGTTTTCGACAAACTGGAATGGCTCGGGATTTTTGAAGATACAGTCGTTGGGTTGGACAAACCGTCCACACCTGCTCAAATTCTCCAGCGCATTCTGGAGAAAAAATGGACACTAAATCCCTCCGACAAAGACATGATCGTGATGTGGCACAAGATTCTGCTCAAAGAAAAGGGAAGTGATACCGAGCGCGAATTTCACGCAAGTATGGTCGTAATCGGTGATGAGCAGCCCCGCACGGCGATGGCGAAAACGGTGGGTTTGCCGGTGGGCATGGCAGCCAAACTGATTTTACAGAAAAAATTCACCCGGCCGGGCATTTACGCACCGGTGACGCCGGATATTTATAATCCTATACTCGATGAGCTGGAGGGATATGGGATTCGATTTGAGGAGCGGGAAGTTGAGACTTAAGTAGGAAGTACAACGTACAAAGTAATAAGTGACGAGGTGGTGCCATCAGGTGCGTCCTGCGCGTGCCAGTATGAAGTCCTTTGTCCTCATTTCTCTGTAATTGTGATCAACTGGTGCGCTTTTTTGATACTTAGTACCTAATACTTAGTACCTAATACTTAGTACCTCATACTTAGTACTTAATACTTAGTACCTAATACTTAGTACCTCATACTTATTACTTAGTACTTAATACTATCAACTAGGGAAGAACAATCGAAACCAGATCGCTCGGAGAAACTGAAAGATTTGGAAATGTAGGATTGTCCGCTTCGTCGAGTTGACTGACATCTGCAGTGGAATCTCCATAGATCAGGACATAGACCACATCTCCGCTTTCGATATCAATATCGTTGAGGATATCATCTTCAAATGTGAGATCGATTTCCGCGTCTGTGCTTGTAAAATGTTCCTGATAGAGATAATTGCTGGAAGTCGTGGTGGCCGAATTCCCTATAAATACGCGGTAGCCTTTGGCCTGACCAGTGGGCGGAGGCCCCGGAACCATGGTGGCTGAGACGAGCAGCTCATAGGTGGTGTCAGAGCCGTTAACAAGGCTATTGAGGTCGAGAGAGGCGTTTTGAAAATTGGTGACAGGCAATTTTGTAATGATGAATGAAGGAAGTTTCTGACTTCCATTGTCAACCTGGTATTGAGGATTCACGGTGCTGATTTGAACGCTTCGATCAATGATTTTTCCAAAACCCGGTTTTGAAATGGTGATGGTGTAAATGCCAACCGGGGCACTGGAAAGCACATAATTGCCGGTGACATCCGCCAATACCGTGAAACTTCGAAACCCTGTTTCAAATAGTACGGTGATTCCATTTCTTTCATCGTAAAGTGGCTGGCCAAATTCGTTTTCAACATTGATGCGACCCTTGATTCCAATGTTGTTGGGGAAATCATCTGCGGGGTCGTTTTCATTACAGGAAAACAGGGCGAAAGTGGCGAGAAAGTAGAGGGCGAAGCGTTTTTTCAAAATATCTATCAATTGTTTTTCGAACGAACGAGGCTAAAGATAAGACAAATCCTGCAAATGAGTAAAGGTAGCATCGGTAGATATAAAGATAGGAATGTCAATTGTTTTTTAAGAGAGTAGTCCAGGATGATGTTTATATGAAGAGCCGCATGCAGCTTTGGAGGGGTGGGTTGCTGCTTCGCAGCTTCCTTTTTTAACATGATATTTGGATCGCTGCATCGCAGCAATGTTTTTTTAATATGAAAAAGAAGGAGTAAGGGGAGTGAAATGGGCATTGGCCTGCCAGTGCAGGGATTTTTCGTCCAGTCATTCCAGCGTTTTTTGCCCCAGCATTTTATAAAATTCAAGTTGTCTGCGCGCGCTCGACATATAATCGGTAAAAAGGGTCTCTGAATTCATTTTCTAAAGGTAGAAAGTTTTGAAATTTCAAATCACATGTTCACTATTCTGATTATAAAGAATCCGGTCACTGCGCTGGCACCTGCGACCATGTACATAACTTGATTTTTGGTCAAAAAAGCGTCGACAAAATTTTTAATCATGTTGTGATAGAGATGAGCGAAGCTTAAAAAAAAACACCGGAACTCCTGGCCCCGGTGTTTTCAATAGGTTAAGTGCCCGGTGTAATTAGTATTTGACCAGGATTTGCTGGGCCTGGAATCGTCCATCAGCAGATTGAACCATCAGCGCATAACTCCCTGGGGAAAGTTTGGAAGTATCTATGGTTTGATGTGATCCATGGCTGTTTAAAAATGATTTTTGCATCAAAAGGCGGCCTGAGATATCAAAGATGTGCATGTTCCAATCTGAAACACCCACTCCCGGTGCAGCAATTCGAATTGTAAGCAGGTCGCTCACAGGATTGGGAAATACGTCCATTGAAAAATTGTCAACTGATGTTTCAGATTCCACACCTGATATCGCATTACATGGAGAATTTAGGGTGGAACCATCATTGATACACAGATCTTCGAAGCCTCCTGTGATATACATTTCATAGTCTGCTGTGGGATTGGTACTGTGTTGAATATGCGTGAGATTCTGTATCGAACTACTTATTTCAAAACAGCAGGAATCAATCCAACTGGTGAAAAAACCATCTATAGTGAGTTGCCCAAAACCATTACCGAAATTTTCTAATCTTACTTTAGCAGCTCTTGGAAGACTTGCAGCCAAATCCAAAGGAAGAACGATGGAACAGGCTTCAGTGATTATGCCATCATCATTGATGGTTACATGTACCGAAGTAATTGTATCTACAGCAATGAGCTCAAGAACGACACCGTCTTGCTCAGAACTTACTATTTCAACATTGTCGGGATCAAATGGAAATGCAAAGTTGATCAGCGGAATTTGATTTCCAGCAGTTAAAGCAAAAAGCGGGTGATGAAATGCCCCAGGAGTAAAGAATGGATTACCGTCAGTGATGCGGATTTCAAATTCAACCATCCAGGAATCCGAAAGCGCAGGAATTGCCCTGTAAACCCTCAAATCGTGCCCTCCACCGTTCCAATCGACCATTTTTAATCTGTTGTCGACAATTAATAATTGCCCTGGACCGGGATGACCTGGGTTATCGGGAATGTTTATACCTTCATTCACAAAGGTCCAATCCGCTGGATTGACGTACATGTTGTCATAAGTGCAGGATTGTCCGTAAATGTTCATGCTTATCACCAATAAACATAAAGCGGATAGAGCAACTGATTGTAAAAAGTGTTTCATGGGCTTGAATGTTGATTTTGTCTGAAAGATAGCGACTTTCGACGATGAATTGACAAGCCTGCCTATATTTATTTTCTGATCTAAAAGAAGTATTTCACACGGCTGCAAAATCACAAATGGATTTATTTCAACACACCATAAAATGAATTTATAAAAATGCACGGCCCAGCATATTTGACAAGGGTTTGCGTTAGTCGAAATAATCCATCCCTCTACCGCATACTTTTGATAACAAAACACACATCCCAACTACCTTATTCGGTACTCCAAAATTCTATTACATTTGAAGCATCACTTTTATACTATTCGATTAAATGAGAAATTTCCATTTTGCCTGGACAGCCTACCTTGCTGCCTTCCTGTTTTTAACCGCTTGTCAGGAAGAGCCTGCCGAAACCACCATTACCCCGGAACCCGCCGAAGAATTTGCTTACATGACCGAGCAGTTTGCGGATGTCAAAATCATTCGCTACCAGATTCCGGCATGGGACGAACTTTCACTCGAAAACAAAAAACTCGCCTATTACCTCGCCCAGGCGGGATTGTCGGCCAGAGACATCATCTACGATCAGAATTACCGCCACAACCTCACCATACGCCGCACGCTGGAGAAGGTCTACCGGGACTACAAAGGCGAAAAAACCACAGAGGATTACAAAGCTTTTGAAACGTATTTGAAACGCATCTGGTTTTCCAATGGGATTCACCACCATTATTCTTACGATAAATTCACGCCGGGATTTTCCAGGGAGTTTCTCATGGCTGCCCTTTCGGAAACAGGAAATACACTGACCGATGAGGTACTTACCGTCATTTTTGATCCTGCTGTGGATGCCAAAAAGGTCTCCAAAGAAGCCGGTATCGATTTGGTTGAAGCCAGCGCAGTGAACTTTTACGGTCCCGGGCTTACGCAGAAAGAGGTTGAGGCTTATTATAAAAAAATGGCCGAAAAAGGAAATAAAAAGGAGCCTGTTTCCTATGGGTTGAACAGCAAACTCATTAAAAATGACAATGAGAAAATAGAAGAACTGGTGTATAAAGTGGGTGGAATGTATGGTCCCGCCTTGGAAAAAACCGTTTTCTGGCTTGAAAAAGCAGTGGAAGTCGCCGAAAATGAGCAACAGCGCAAAGCCCTCGGCCTGCTAATCGATTATTACAAAACCGGCGATTTGCAGACGTGGGATGCCTACAACATTGCCTGGGTAAACGATACCACGAGCACCGTAGATTATATTCAAGGCTTTGTGGAAGTGTACAACGATCCGCTCGGTTACCGCGGTTCATTCGAGAGCATTGTGCAGATACGCGATTTGGATGCTTCCGCAAAAATGAAAGTCCTTGCGGAAAATGCGCAGTATTTTGAAGACAATTCGCCCATTGCCGACAACCACAAAAAGGAATCTGTGGTCGGCATCAGTTACAATTTTATCAATGTAGCCAGCGAGGCCGGCGATGCCTCTCCATCCACACCCATTGGCGTCAACCTGCCCAACGCCAACTGGATACGTGCCGACCACGGCTCCAAATCCATCAGCCTCGGCAATATCGTGTCGGCCTATGAAAAAGCCGGTACAGGCGGATTTTTGGAAGAATTCAGCCACGATACCACGGAGGTTAGGCTTTCGGAAAAACATTCCAAAGTATCGGACAAGCTTTTTACCGCCCTGCACGAAGTAATCGGCCATGCCAGCGGAAAAATCAACGAAGGTGTGGGCACACCCAAACAAACATTGAAAAACTACGCTTCGACCATCGAAGAGGCGCGGGCCGATCTGGTAGCGCTTTACTACCTGCCCGACCCCAAGCTTGTGGAAATGGGCGTGATGGACAATGTGGAAGTGGGAAGACATGCTTATGATAATTTCATCAAAAACGCGCTGATGTTGCAAATGCGCCGTATTGAGCCGGGCAACAACATCGAAGAAGACCACATGCGAAACCGCCAGCTCATCGCTGCATGGGCTTTTGAAAAAGGTTCTACCGAAAATGTCATTTCCAAAATAAACCGCGATGGCAAGACGTATTTTAAAATCAATGATTACGAAAAACTGCGGATGATATTTGGCGACCTGCTGAAAGAAATGCAGCGAATCACTTCTGAAGGTGATTTTGCGGCAGCGCAAAAACTGGTGGAAGACTACGGTGTAAAGGTAGATCCTGCGCTGCACGCGGAGGTATTGGAGCGCTCGGTGCAATTCAAAAGCGCGCCTTATGGCGGATTCATCAATCCCAATCTCGTAGCCGTGGAAGAAAACGGTGTGATCACCGACGTGAAAGTGGAATATCCGGACGATTTTTCAAAACAGATGCTCGACTATGCGGATAAATACACTTTTCTGCCGGCGGTGAATTGATTTAGGGCGGGACTCGCTTGACGTCAGGAGCAATTCGGTGCTTAATCACAGCATGATGGCTTGAACCCTTTCGGGAAAAAGCACAGCGCCTGGTAAAACATATTCCGGCGTATAACGCACAAAAGAGACAATTTGGTTTTTGAGAAATGCTTTTAATTTTGGGGGTACGGGGAAC
>JBBSDD010000158.1:0-6335 GCA_038249755.1 Flavobacteriales bacterium
CGGCGGTGTAGAGCGATGGGAAGTCTTCCACGATATTAAATTCACCGATGCGCGGCACATAGTCGGTCCCTTCGGCTGAGAGCAGCTTGGCGCCAACCAGCAGTTCAAAACTCCGGAATACTTCAACTTCCAGACCCAGTTCCACCAGATTGGAAGTCAGGTCCACCGCTTGAACTTCATTGCCATCGCGGGTGGTGTTTTCGTATTGGTATCCCAGTGTGAAGCGCAAGTGGCGTTCCCAGTCGAGGTAGTGATGGATGTTCACATTGGCCGCAGCCCGCACCAGGGTAAAGTTCTTGAGCTCAAAAGTCCCCTGCCCGCGTATTTCGCTCATGAGCGCAGCGTCGAGCCGACCTTCGATTTTGTCGGTGGGCAGACCGTATTCCACGCCGATTTTGGCACCGCGGCGATTTGGCGTAGCCGTTCCGTAAGGCATGGTGTTGCTGAAGCGCGGATCGTAATTCATCAACCGGTCGGAAAGTTGGTAGGTGTACAACGCGCGGTCGCGGGTGAGGTCAAAAAGCCCGGCTTGTCTGCGCACATCGTTATTGCCAATGCGGTCGTAATAAGATTTTTGGGCGGTGTAATCAACCCGGCGGCTCTGCGCACCGATGCTGAAAAAGTCTGGTCCCACATCCACAAAAGATGCGGTGAGGGCTATTTTCTGCTTTTTGAAAATGGCTTTGGCGCCAAAATCAAGGAAGGTATCATCTGTTTTGAAAAAGCTGATGGAATCGTTCAGCGATTCGAGCGATGATCGCCCCGTTTCGCCCAAAGCGTGCAGGGCCAGGTTGCCGCGGTCCATGATGGTCACATCCCAGTTTCCTGAAAATACGGTGTTGCGGATGCCGGTATTGGCGTCGCCAGATTTGAGGTCGTCAAAGGTGTGTACAAGGTTAAAACCAAAATCGGCCTTCAATCCGAGGCTGTCGTTGAAGGTCACAGTGCTGAACTTTGCTTGTCCGCCGCTGGTAAACCGCGTGGGCACGGTAAAGAAGTCTGTGCCGCGGACGCGGGCCAGGAAAGCGCTGAAATCTGCTGACTTCAGGCCGCGTGTGAAATTCAGTCCAAAATCAAATTTACCCCCTTGGACCCGGCGTGTATTGCCGTCGCCATAAAACTGCTCGTAGTAGATCACTTCCCTTTGTGGCCCAAAAGCCGCAGCTTCGTTGATCATGCCTTCTTCATCAAAATTGTAAAAGGTGTAAGGCGTCATGGCCACATCCATATCGCCCACGCGGTATTCCACCGCATTGGCGATGATGCCGCGGGCCCAGAGTTCCCGCACTTCCACCAACATGCCCGCGCCAAAAAATCCCCCAAACTCATTGCGCAAACGCAAAATAGCCTGCACTTCGGTTTTGTCGTTTGGGGTGGCATTGACCTGCAGGTCGAGGAGAAACTCGCCGTCGGTGAGGCTGCGCGGGGTCACGCTATCGCCGGGAATGGTCATTCCGTCCAATTGGCTGTCTTGCAAAAACGGTCCGCCGATCCTGGTCTGCCCGAGGTAGGTACGACCAAGCCCGTTGAAGCGCACTTTCGAGCGGTTTTCCAGCTCGTTGTACTGCGTGCCATCCTGGCCCTGTATTCCAGTGACCTGAAAAACCAAAAGACCGGTGAGCAGGCAGAAGCCGAATAGGGTTGTTTTCATCGTTTTCATTTAAAAGAAGGTTTTCAGTTCAATGGTTATTTCGCGGCCTTTGTAGGTGTCGAGTGCAAAACTGCGGTCTTCAAAAGTCATCCAGCGGTGGCGGAAATAAAGGCCACAGTTTTCGGCGAGGGTCCAGTCAAACCCGACCCCGATCCCGCGCCCATGCTGATCGCGGGGAAGTTGGGTTTCGGTGTCCCAATCAGTGAAAAGTCCGCCGCGGGCATTCTCCAGCCCAAGGTATCCGGTGAGAATGAATCTGGGTAGGATCTCAAAATACACGTCAAATTCGTGGTACTGCACGAAGAGGTAACTGTCCTGATTCATCGTGGGCAGCGCACTCGCCTCAGACTTCACCGATCCCAGCGATCCCAGATAAAAGAAGAAAAGATCTTTGTCGAAAAGCGAAGATTTCACCTTGGCCTGGATGTCGACGGCGTTGAAATACTTGCGGGTATTGGTCACCGCTGTTGCTGCGTCCAGATCCGTGGTCTGCACCACTTCCGATACCCCGCGAAAGAAGGATATCTGCCGTCCGTAAGGTCCGAAGACCACCGGGCCTGTCGGATTTGCCGGAAAGGGATTGTAAATTCGCGAAAGCGCGAGCCCATTGATGCGGTGCACATAGGTGAGAATGGTGGATGTGGCGTCGATCTCCTGTGCCAGCCCCCAGCCGACGTTGATTTTCGCCGGACCCACCTCGACGCCGGTATTGATGTTGATCCCGCGCCGGTTGTGCACGAGCTGATTTACCTGGGCGAGCTGTCCGCCGGCACCGATGGCTCCGGGTATCAGGCCCACATCGTTTATGATTTCTGGATTGGAATTGGTAAAAATCTCACCGTTTTGGTTAAAGAAGTCCTTGCTGATTTGGTATACCTGTACATCGAGCGGCAGGTAGGTGTAGGTCTCCGGAATGTTGAAGCGCAGCATGAGTGCCTCACCCCATTTTTCGGCGTAGGTGGGACTTTCATATTTGCCGGCTCCCAGCTCACCGGTCATACGGATTTTGGCAATTTTGATGTCGAGCGAAAGTGTGTGAATCTGGTAGAGCCTTTTTTGATCCGTCAGGATGCTGTCAAGGGCTGTCTCGCTGTGTATGAGGTTGTAGAAAAGTGCGTGCTGCTTTTTGCCGAAAGCGCGACCCACCTTGCCTCCCATAATCACGCTGGGCAGCACACGTGTGAGCCCGTTGAAGCCCAGATAATCCGGCACATTCCCGGCATCAAGGGTATTGGGAATAGATGTCACCGTGGGGGCAGGCGCACCGTTGAGGCCACCGTTGGGTTGGGTTTTGCCCCAAAACATATCAAAGGCGAGTTCGCCCGGTAGTTTGGCTCCGTTGAGGATCAGACCCTGAAAAGCCTGGTTGTTCCAGCGCAGGTCACCAGGGCTGGTCACGCCGGTGGCGTAATAACTGTCGTACTTCAGCGTATTGTTCACCCCTTCCCACGGCGTCCGGTCGAATATGCTGAACCGGTCGAGAATCTGGTACACACCGATGGTAAACGGGCTGAGATTGTACCAGTGGATACCACCGGCGCGCACGCCAAAATTGCCCTGTTCGGTGCGGAAATTTCCATAAAAATTGATCCCGAGGTTGGTGGTGATCACATTTTCTTCCGGACCGAGCCCTGTGTAAGGTGTAAAAATAAAAAGCTCGGAACCGAAACTCGATTTCCCGTTGGGCCGACCCACCACCGTCATGGAGAGCATCGGCTCGCGGTACCCGTCGCCGATGGAATATGCGCGTTCGAAGGGCGAGAGATTCGGGTATGGTTCGGTCATGTTGCGTCCGTATCCGAAAAGGCGGTAGTAACCGAATACGGTAATTTTCTGGTCGCGTTCGCGCAGCTTTTCCTGCACAAATCCCGATTCGTACTGTATGCCTTTGATGGTATGCGCTGAGTAGGATGAGAAGTCGTCCAGGATGGCTTTCGCCGAATCGGCAGAAATGCTGTCCGGTGCAGTGACGGGTTCCTGCGCTACGCCAATAGTTGTAAGCATAACACCTATTAGAAGGCAGAAATCAGTCAGGGCAATTTGTAAGCAAATTTTTGCCTTGTGGCCTGAGAATTTCACACCCCTGTTTTTTTCTTCAGGCAGCGCCATATTCGGGTTAAAATTGGTTGATGGCAAATTTAGATGTAAATCCCTGCCTTCTGAAAATCTTTGTACATCACGCTTACATCTCGTCGAATTTGGGTACATCTTTGGTACATCAAATGCTATTTTTGCCGTAAGGTGTACACCTAAATACCTAAATTTTCAGAGAATTTAGAATTGCTCATTTCAAACATCCCCAATCACATGAACAGGTATCTTGTTTCCTTGCTCCTCCCCTTCCTTTTGGTGGCCCTTTCGGGCAAAACACAGGGCCCGATCAAAGTCGAAATCCGCCAGAGCGGTGAAAGTTTTGAGCTGCTCCGCGATGGCCGACCTTACTACATCAAAGGTGTGGGCGGACAGAAACACCTCGACCGGGCCGTGGAATACGGCGCCAATTCCCTGCGCACGTGGGGTGTGGACGACGCTTTGAAGGTGCTCGACGAAGCCCATGATAAAGGCCTTACCGTGCTCTTCGGACTTTGGGTTGGCGTGGAGCGTCAGGGTTTTGACTACAACGATGGCAAAGCGGTAAAGGCCCAGCTCGAAATGTTTACGGAAGTGGTGAAAGCACACAAAGACCACCCCGCCATCCTGATGTGGGGCATCGGCAATGAGAACGACCTTTTCTACACCGACTTCAAGGTCTGGGACGCCATCAACGACATCGCCAAAATGATACACGAGAACGACCCCAACCACCCCACCATGACCGTGACCGCTGGCATCGATGTGGCTGAAGTACAACTCATCAGGGAGCGCGCACCACACATCGACGTGCTGGGCATCAATACCTACGGCGAACTCATAGGCATCGACAAGCAGATACGCAGTTTTGGCTGGGACAAGCCCTATGTCATCACCGAATGGGGACCGACCGGCCACTGGGAAGTTGCCAAAACCAACTGGGATGTACCCATCGAACAAACCAGCACCGAAAAAGCCGCTTCCTACCTCGAGCGCTACACCAAAGGCATCGCTGCCGACCGGGAAAAATGTCTCGGTTCTTACGTTTTTTTATGGGGATACAAACAGGAAACCACGCCGACATGGTATGGCGTATTTTTGGAAGACAGCACCGAAACCGCCGTCATGGATGAATTGCAATACGTGTGGAGTGGCCAGTATCCCGGCAACCGGTCACCGCAAATCCAGGCCTTGACCATCGACGGCAAAAAAGCCACGGAAAGCATCTATCTTCAGCCGGGGCGTTACCACACTTTCAAAGTGGATGTGACCGATGCCGACGGCGACAATCTCCGGTACCGCTACGAAATTCTCCCCGAGAGCACCGACATCAAAGTGGGCGGTGATGCCGAGTCGCGGCCCGAAGCGGAAAATCTCAAAACCCGGGCTACCAGCACCCCGAACACCCTGGAATTCAAAGCGCCGCGCCAGGTGGGTCCCTATCGGCTTTTCGTGTATGTGTATGATGGCCATGGCAATGCGGGCGTGGGGAATGTTCCTTTTTTTGTGGGGACTGCGGATTGAGTTTTTTAATTGTGTTGGGAGGTGGGAATTACTGGGTGGGGAGAAAAGGTCGTGGGTCGTGGGTCCTGAGTAGTGGAATATTCAGGACTCAGAAATTAAAAAATTGCTCCAATTTTCCGCCAAGCCGCAGCTATAATCGAAGTAGAAGGTGAATCAGGTGTAAGCTGTGCAAACTATTGACATAAGGTCGTGGGTCGTGGGTCCTGAGTCGTGGAATATTCAGGACTCAGAACTCAAAAAAATTTTCCAATTTTCCGCCAAGCCGCAGCTATAATCGAAGTAGAAGGTGAATCAGGTGTAAGCTGAGCAAACTATTGACAAAAGGTCGTGGGTCGTGGGTCCTGAGTCGTGGAATATTCAGTTGAGATTGCGCGGGGATACTCTGGCAGCGGTAGAAGACCCTGCCAGCAGTCAGCGGGGGAATTCGGATTTGAGAGTTAGAAATTGGGAGTTGGGATTGCGCGGGGATATTCTGGCAGCGGTTGAAGACCCTGCCAGCAGTGAGCGGGAGAGTTGGGAGTTGGGAATTCGGTCAGCGCGCAGGATCCTGGAAGCGCTGGTAAATTTGAAACACCGGGCCATGCTCAGTCTGATCTATTCATGTGGGCTTCGACGCAGTGAGCTTTTGAATATATAGATTGTGCATATTGATTCCGAGAGGTTGTTGGTTCGCATACATCAGGGTAAAGGTAAAAAGGTCAGAATGGTCCCCTTGTCAGTAAAAATTCTTGATTTACTGCGTGCCTATTTTAAGCAATACAGGCCTGTTGACTGGCTCTTTTAAAGGGCAAAAAACAAATACGCAATACAGCGCCAAAAGTCTGGAAAGCGTAATGAAACAAGCTATATTAAAAAGTGGGATCAGGAAGCCGGCTACACTACACTGGTTGCGGCATAGCGGAGTTTATCGCGCAACAGCGGGACCACCCATCTTCTGGAGTCTGGCACCGATCTGGGCTATATTCAGGAGCTCCCTGGCCGCAAGAGTTCAAAGACCACGGAGATTTACACCCATCTGAGCACGGATAACTTACAAGTTATAAAAAGTCCCTTTGATGACCTTTGACGTGTTTTTTTCATACATTCGAAC
>JBBSDD010000159.1:0-6314 GCA_038249755.1 Flavobacteriales bacterium
AAAATTATATGAGATCGATATAATAAAAACAGATACCATGGTTTAGAATGAAATCGGAATCTGCCAAAATAAAAATATTCACAAACTGCTCTAAAGGTGAAATTTCGAAGGTATCGAAAAGCACTTATTAATTCCAAATAATATATTAGCTTCAAAATTATAAAGCCGAGAAGGAATTTGAAGGCGTAAAGTTAGCGGTCGAAAGTTTGATTTTACAAGCGGCTAAACGCTCTTCTCTCTCGGATGGTTCCTTTTTTTACGCTGAGCTAAACTTTGGTATCGCGGCTATCTCACCAACATCACAGTACCCCTTATTTGGATAGGCTCCGGGACAAATAGATCATTATGCACAAACCTGGTTTTCACCTTCGATGCTTACCGCCAAGTCCGGGTTACAAGCTTCAAGAAAAACATTGTCGCTCACACTCCCGCAAGAAGAGTTCACAGTTACGGACTACGTACCCGAGGTTGTAACACCAATGGTTTGTGCAGTGGCTCCCGTACTCCATAAATAGGAAGTGGCATTGGCACTTTCGGCGGTGAGCGTTGCCTGACCATCGCATAGGTCAAAGTCGCCATTAATTTCTACATCCAGGCTACCGATTATTTGCACGGTTCCGAAAATGGTAAATGAATTACCTTGAATATCTTGCACGGATATTGTGTAATCGAAGTCGCTACTTGCCGTAACTTCAAAAGGCCCAAGCCCCGCTCCGATATTTGGAAACCAGTTGATGGTGTAAGGTGGAAAACCACCTGAGATTGCTCCTTCGATTTCGAAGGGAACTCCAGCACAAGCGATGCCTTGAGCCAGCACATCCACCAATAATGGGCCATCTACACATTCCACTATTTCTACTTCGTCTTCCAGAATCGCATTGGATCCGAAATGGCAATAATCGCCAGCGGTTACGGTGCAAATTCCCGGTTCGGTAAACGTTACTGTTTGACCTGTTGCCCCATTGCTCCAGACGTAGCCAGGATAAACAGGGGGTTGGAAAAGCACTTCGTAGGGAATGAAAATCGTCACCGGCCCGTCGCAAAGCGAAAATTCCGTTTCCGGGATGAGATCGTAAGCGGCGGGGCTCACATAAATAGGATTGGGCGGCGTGGTAGGATCAGCCAGGCAGCAATTGCCAGTCAAGCTGATCGCTTCTTCAATGTTTCCCAAGCATTCGTATTGGGTAAAATGCGATCTGAATACCACAGGTGGAGTGAATTCGGCCAGAAAGAATTGGACGATTTGATTCGAGGAGTTTCCACCGTCCTGGGTGCTTGTGCTACATCCACTTCCGCTGGTCATGCAATTTACCAAAGCCGGCGATCCAGGAAAAACAGGTTCCCCAAGATAAGGAGAAATGGCAGGTTGGTCATTCGTATATAATGTTACAATAGAAGGATCAACCCCGTTGATTTGAACGTCGACAGTCCCTGTGCAGCTTCCCGTAGCGCCAAATCCCGCGTAAATGACTTCGGTAATCTGGTTTACGAAAGGACCCACAAAATTTCTACCGGCGAATTATAAGTGACAATACCAATCTTCAAATTGGGAATATTTTCGTCGCAATTGATCGTGAGCGTGCCACCTTCGTAGTTTGAAAAGATGACCAAATTTCCATTTGGATTGCAAATTTGGGCATGCGCTGAATGAAGGAATAAGATGCTAAATAGTGTAAATATCCAAGAGATTCCCTTTGCGCAGGAGTGATATTTTGTGAAAATCGCAAGCATTTTATTGATTTTGGCTTCAATTGGTTGCATTACTTACCAAACTCTTGTGATTTACCCTACACGCTAAAAGATTTTCTTCCTAACGCGGAAAGATAGCCCTTCCTCTTTTCGCGCCACAAGGAATTGATTTTTGTTCCCGCTAACTTATTTGCCACTTCGTTTCGATTCATCAGAAATCGTTCCGCTTCAGCGACGACAGCGGAAGGCGAAATACATTTAACTCAAAATGGGCACTTGGTCCAAAATAGCCCGGCGCTTTTCCACCTTCTGTAACAGGTGAGTCTCGAAGTTTAAGCCCGAATCTACGATCGTTTTAGTCGAATGCTTCATTCTTATAAAACGCATTAAATTATCCCACAATGTACCATTTTTGCCATCGTTTTGAGATCGATGATTGCGGTACAAGCAATCTTTGAAGCTTTCAAAAATTTGTTGGATTGTCTTTTTCATTCACGCACTTTTCGATCATATGGCCTCATTAAACAAAGAAGTTCGTGGGTATGCAGATTTCTCTGCAAATACGCCAAGTGATGGGTTTTCAGCTCGAATAAGCAATTTTAAAATTTTCAATTGCACATATGCATCCCAATTGACCGTCGCAAAAGCCGTGACAGAATAATGATTGTCTACCCAAATAATTTTCATGTACCTATTTTTTTTTCCTGACAAATTCCTACATTGTGCCCGTTCAATAGTGAACAACCAATCAATTCATAACCAAAATGAAAAATCTCGCAATGGCCGCCGTGGCTGTACTTTTTTGGTGCACCACAACCAATGCCCAAACATCTAATATCGGGCCGAATCAATATGCATTTCGTTACACTTTAGACCCTGACTTCGGACTCTTCTTTAACTCCACGGACGTGAGGTATGAGTTCAGAAATAGCGCTGCCGCTCCTATATTTGGCTTCAGCGCCAACAACGGAGCCATGACCACAAATTTATCTTTTAGTCCGGGATCCGACCTGCTGATCGGAAATAACCGCTACGCCTTTCGTGCTGCAAGCGATGCCGATTATGGCCTGTTCTTCAACGCTACAACCTTAGAGTACCAATTCATGGACAATGCCGGGACTCCCAAGTTTTCATTGGATGCAAACACGGGTGAACTCTCCACCAATCTGGCATTTAAAGTGGGGTCGGCACTTTTGATAAAGCCTAACACCTATGGATTGCAATCTGCGGCTGATCCCGATGCTGGTCTTTTCTTCGGCTTGTCGGATTTTCAATTCAGGAATCTGGCGGGAGCTGCTCTGTTCAGTGTCAATATTAACAATGGAAATGGACGCATTAGCGGTGGTCTTCAGGTTGGAAATTCCACATTGGGCCAGGCCGGAAACATCCGATGGAACGGGTCTGATTTCCAAGGATATAATGGTAGCAATTGGGCATCCCTTACCACCGGGACCCCCGGTCCGCAAGGTCCACAGGGACCACAAGGCCCGCAGGGTCCAGCTGGTTCTACAGGCGCCACTGGCGCTACAGGATCGACTGGAGCTGCTGGTCCCCAAGGTCCGGCTGGCCCAACTGGTCTATTGCCTGACGGAACCACCAATGCCGTACCCCGCTACACAGGTACTTTTTGGGACGTAACCAGCACGGGAATTGAAAACAATGGCACATCTGTGGGAATAGGTTCTGTACCTATTGCCAATAACAGGCTATATGCCACTTCATTGGGCAACGCTGCCGTTGCTGGTGCCAGTGCTATTCAGGGTAATAGGAATGGGCTGGCTGGTATAGGATCCTTAATCAATTGGGGCAATTCCAACGCTGACGCCGCCGTAAGGGGTTATTCATTTTGGGGCAATGCTTACTCCGCTGCTGTTTATGGATGTTCTTTTCTTGATTTCGCTAATTCTGCCTCTGTTCTTGGTGCAAGCATCAATGGTTCAGTTTTTGGAGGATTGGCTTATAACTTGGGCGGTGATGTCAAGGCAGGTTACTTTCAAGGAGAGGTTCAAACCACTGGAGACCTTGATGTAGGCACCACTGTAACAGTTGCAAATGATCTGTTGGACACGATTGCTTATAATGCTATAGGTTCCGCCAATTATTACCGTTCGGAGGTCTGGAATTTCGGTCAGTCAAATACAAACGGAGGTGCCTTAGACGGTGATTTTATTTTTGGAAGGGCTAACCAGAAACAGTACATTTTCTGGCAAACTTACTTCAGATCTGTACAAGACAATGTAAAAGCACTTGGAGGTTCAAGTAACAGATGGACCACAGTCTTTGCCGCCAACGGTACGATCAACACTTCCGATGCCCGCGAGAAAAAGAATGTAAAGAAAATCGGTTACGGTTTGGAAACCCTGATGAAGCTCAAGCCAGTATCGTACGAGTGGATAGATGACGTATCAAATATGGGTATTAAGCTGGGCTTTCTGGCGCAGGACCTTTTGGAAGTGATACCGGAAGTCGTGGTAACCGAAGAAGCGGTGGAAAACCGTGAGACAGGTGCGGTGACGTATCAGGCAGCAGAACGAATGGGCGTTTTTTACGATGACCTTATTCCTGTGCTGACCAAAGCCATCCAGGAGCAACAAGGCACCATCGAAGAAGTGGTGGCGGAGAATGCTGAATTGAAAAAAGAAAATGATGATCTTCGAAGTGATGTTGAAGACTTGAAAGAAGTCATGGAGCGATTTGAACAAAATCTCCAAACTTGCTGCTTCAACGCGGAAAATGGTGCTGAAATGAATGGTGGCGCAGGCTCAAATAATGGAGTTCAGGGAGCTGAACTGGGCCAAAACATTCCCAACCCATTTAGCGAAAGCACGTTGATCCGCTACTATTTGCCTACCGGCACCAACAGTGCCATTATCCGCATCACGGATATGGAAGGCAGCCCTGTGAAAGATCTCCAACTTGGCAATCAGCCTGGTCCAAACCAGGTTGAATTCCAAACAAATTCGCTGGCTTCGGGCATGTACCTTTACTCACTTTTTGTAGATGGCAAATTTGTGGATACCAAAAAGATGATCATAGCCAGGTAAGTCGTCCGCGATTGCTCAGAATATCGAAAACCCCTGCCATGCCGGCAGGGGTTTTTTTGGAAGTGCTTTGGCAATCTTTATTGCCTTTCACAAGAACGGTTCTTACAGACGTTGAAGGAAAGAGGGGACACGTTATGTTTCTTTTTTTATCGCCTTCACTTTTTGATTTACCTGAGATTACTTTAATTTTTACCTATGCATTGGGCTTCATACATTTGATTTTAACGACCACAACGACATTTGAATTTAGAATTTTCAAAATAATCCCATTTAGAATTCATGGAATTATTGCTTAGCATGTTTCATTGGTTTTAATCGCAGTGGCATTTTATGTTGGCAATCTCGAAGGAGCTTCGGCCCGAAATTTTTATTTATATTTTGCAGTTGCTGTTTTTCTTACCTGGCTGCTCACTGATTAGAAATGAAAAAGAGAAAATCCGGTTACAAACGGCTAAAATTGCCGATGCACAATTCTGGCTTTTTAATTTGTTTACAATTTGAATTTGGCAAATAATAGCCCCGTTGACTCATCGCGCCACATCAGATGAAACATGTCGCTTGCAGCGCCAATAAACCATTTTGCTCAGCTAAATTTAATCTTTTGTCAGTTTCTTTTTTTCCTGATGTGCCTTTCGGTTCTCTTTGCCCATAATCAAGGTTTCTTTGATTCCCTCCAACACCGATTTAATTATGACATTCAGAAAGGCTTTGTTCATGTCACGCTCGATGTGAAAATCCACCACGCGGGCAAGGGAATTTTCCGATGGAGGATTGGCTGATTGCACGATGGTATTTCCGGCAAAACTGAGAAGCGCGCTCTTCCAATTTGCCTGATTTTCCAGATCGATCACCATTTTCAGATCGTGGTAGAGGAATTCCATGGTTCCTTCGGCATAGGTATGCTGAGCAGTGCCGGAGAATGACAACTTATCAAGATAACCACTGGAAAGCCGGGCTGGCGTGAATGCGTTCACGAGGGAATTTAATTTGCTCAGATCAAATGGTGCCACGGAAATTTGAAAGCTGAACTGCGGCAGGGCATAATCGAATGAAAGGGTGGCATCAAAACGCGCGGCATTTTCCAGATCACCCTTGCCGTGCAACACCATTTTTCCATCAGATGAGATATTGCTGATATTTTCCAGTGAGAAAAATGCATTGTACACGTGGACATTGGCAATGGTCCCATCCTCCAGTTTCTCATTGTGTTCTATGAGTGAATTGGTAGCTGTTATTTTACGTATTTGAACAGGAAAATCAATTTTGGCAAGGCTTTGCGGTGGATAGCCCTGGATTCGCTGGGTGTTGATGGGTACGTTTCTGTCTTTATAAAGATTGGCTTTTGCCGAATCGATCACCACAGAATCCACAACCAGTCTCGCATGGTAAATCAATTCGTCGAAATTCACCTGATTGAAGACAAGGGTTTTAAATGAACCGGAAGCTTCTACTTTTTGAAATTGATTTCTCCTTTGCAGCGCAGCCATCGTCACGTTCGGTTCAAAATTTACGGATGCAATTCTGATCGACTGATCGCTGTACGACAAGTCAAATTTTTCCATGGTGATCTGCTGAAGGCTG
>JBBSDD010000160.1:0-6266 GCA_038249755.1 Flavobacteriales bacterium
CAGGTTGGTTTCTGTATCGGTGTATCCGGTGATGTATAATCTTTGTTGGTTGGCTACGATACCCGTGGTGGCATCCATTCCGGGACCGCCATAGTATCCCGACCATGCGATCACACCACTGCTGTCAAATTTGGCGACAAAGCCATCTTTTTCTCCCAGAAGGGAAGATTGAAATGCGCCGGGCGAGGCGATTCCCATGGTGGAATTGGTTTGACCGCTCAGGAAAATCTCACCATCATCTGATACAAAAATACCAGTGGTGAAATCGTCATTTTCTCCGCCAAAATAAGTGGATTTCACGAGGTCTCCCGCGGTATCAAAAACCGCGACAAAACCGTCAACACCGTCGCCGTATGGATTGGAGGGTGGCACTGTCAAAGAGTCAAAAAGGTTGGCGCTGCTGGTGCGGCCCGTCACGTAAACCTGGTTGTTTTTTTCTGCAAATACAGCAATGGCTTCATCGTCGTTTTCACCGCCGAGATAGGTGTCCCAGACCAGGTGGCCGAGCCGGTTGAATTTGGCGACAAAACCATCCCGACCGCCCTGGGCGGTGGTTTGGAAAGCGCTGTCGGTGCCGATGGAGTCGGGCGAGGTGGTATAACCCACCATGTAAACGTAATCGTAGGTGTGGGCGCTTACACCGAGGGCTTCGTCGTCGCCGCTGCCACCGTAATACGTGCTCCAGTGTCGCAGGCCGTGTTGGTTGAATTTTACGAGAAATGCATCGTATTGTCCTCCGGCAAATGTGCTTTGGTAGGCATCCTGAGAGGCCATCGAATGCAGAGATTCCGTGGTACCGGCGATGTACACATTGGCGAGGGAATCGGTGGCGATGGCATTGCCTGTGTCGTAGAGGCTATCGCCGTAATAGGTGCTCCAGTGCAGGGCCACAAGGGGATCGATCACGAGGGTATGCGCTGTTTGGGAGCGCTCCGGATATTTCATCGCAAAGCCGATTTCCACCGCGTCATTTTCGAGGTGGTGGATGTCGTAAATCACTTCGGCCGGGTTGTTTCCCGGAAGGGTCCAGCTCATGGGAATGTTCTCGGTAAGTGTTTTTCCCGAAAGGGAAAAATGGAGGGCGCCGTCTTTTTCTTCTACCGAATCATGGCCCTTGTATCGGATTCTGATGTCTGAGAGGTGTGCGCCGGGGTGAAGAATGAAATCGTATTTGATTTGTTTTCCGTTTTCCGACAGACCCACCTCAAGGTCGATGCGGCGATAAATGTTTTCATAAAGTATTTTCTCAAAAGATTTGAGTCCTTCTGCTTTTGAACCGGGTGCGTAAAAATTGGCGTGCGCTGGCAGGGGAAGTGCGGCCACCATTTCGGCCTGCGGGTTGGCACCCAAAAGACGCATGTCGAGGCGGTGGAAATCGATTTGCGTTTTGTGTTCGTCGTTGTCGGATGTTTTTCTTTTGGTGTATGTGTCAAAGCTCAAACCGTCGGGGCGAAACTGCACATTCATGCCCTGTCCGGAGGCCCAGAGATAGATTACATCCGTGTTGGGCTCTCCGTTTTGATTGAGAATCTGCCCTTTGTTTTCAATGAAACCTGCGGGTGTGGTGCGTGCGAAATCATTGATGTTTTGCCCGATTAGCGCAGTAGAAATAAGGGCTATGGACAGTTGAAAAAGGACAACAGAAAGAATTTTTTTGATGTGGTTTTCTGATAGTTTCATCGGCATCATTTTTTTGGTTGGCAAGCACAGGTGAACAGAAAATATTTCTTTTCCGTGATAAAAATAATGTGGATGCGATGGGATAAAAAATCAAAACGGGAAGGTTGTTTACAGGTCTGAAGGGAAGCAGGAGGGTTCGCTTTCGCGAAAATAGCTTGAAATTCAGATAATTAATATTGGAAACAGAAACAGAATGATATTTATTGAAATGGGTTTTTATTTCCTGAATCGGTGGGTTCGTAAAAATTATCCCCGCCATTTATAAGTCTTTGCGGCGGCAAGTCCTTTCTTGAGAGGGGATTTAGGGGTATGTCAGGCGAGGGATGAAATTGATCAGGATTCGGAGATATGGCAGGATAAAGGACACACCCCCGGCCCCTCTCAAGAGGGGAGTGTGGCTCGGTATTTTTTACATTGATTTCAAAATATGAGCGCTCTGAGATATGGCAGGAAAAAAGGACACACCCCCGGCCCCTCTCAAGAGGGGAGTGTGGCTCGGAGATTTTGGGTAAGGATGAGATTGATAAGCATTCGGAGTTTTGGGAGGAAAAAACACACCCCCGGCCCCTCTCAAGAGGGGAGCGTGGCTCGGAGATTTTGGGTTGGGTTGGGATAAGTCGGAATTCAGAGTTTGGGCAGAATATTGTCACCATGCACTGTACCAGCCTGTGCGCCGGCAAGTCCTTTCTTGAGAGCGGATTTAGGGGTGTTTCAGGTGAGGAATACATGGGGAAATTACCGGTTTTTCTCCGATTGAAACGACCTGACAATGGAGGTAAAATCGGCTGCCTTATCGACGCTTGCAGGCGATTTTGAGGAAAGAACAAAATAATGGTCGTTTTGGATTAGGAGATACATCGTGTAATGAAATGTTGTTTTGGTGTTTCCGGTGGTTTCAACAACTTCAAATTTTACCCAACGTGCCGGGTTTCCACTTATATCTAAATTTCCTGTCTTGCCTATTTTGGCTGCGGGAAAAGACGCCTGAATACCGCCATTTAATTCTCCTTGAAAACAATCATCAAGCGAAGGACAATTGTTTGTAAAATAGGTGATGGAAAGTAAGGGGAACAAGCTTTTGTCTGTATTCGCAGCAGGCAGCAAAACATAGTGATAATAATCGTCGTCCTGGTTTGCCCACCCTTTTGGAAGATCGTAAGAGAAGGTGATGTCTGGATCTTTTATGGAAATGCGCTCCTGGGCGAAGAGTGATGCAGCAGATGAAAAAAACAGCACAGCAAGAAGGTTGACCGTGCACCCCCTAACCATGTGCATAAATTGCTTTTGCATGATTTATTTCAATATCTCACGCTGATGAATTCCTCTTTTTTGTCTTTGTCTGGAATGATGTCCAGATTGCGGAAGGGATAAAATGAAAGGGAGATGTAAAATACATTGGCGGTGAAGTTTTCAAATGGCTTTACCCCAATGCGGTTGCCATCCAGACCGTCGATAAATTCCTCGTAATCTTCATTGAAAAAAGGATCGAGGTAGTATTTGAATTTTATGGCCATTCCGCTGCGTGTCTGCCATCCCACGAAGAGTGACTGGGTGAAAACTTCTGTACGACCGGTAAACCAGGCACTGATTTTCTGTTCCTTATCGCCGTTTACAAAACGTTTTTCCTTGTAATGAAATGGCACTTCAAATTCATAACCAGCAAAAAGAAATCGGGGTTTGGCCTGGTCGAGATTTCCTATTTTGAAGCCAACAGGAATTCCCAGATTATAGGTTCGGTATTTGGTGCGTTCGTCGTTGCCGCGCTCCGGAAAATCTGCAATAAATCCCACATTCCGAATACCAAAACCCGCATAAACGCCGAGATTTTTGGTAAAATCATAATTGGTATATCCCATTAAATTAATCACGGGCGACCAGCGCATGATGTTGTCGGTGGTTTCTTGCCTGTTGTCAATATCCGCGAAGGAAAAAATGATTTCCCATTCCTGCGAACCGTAAAAACCCTTGATTTGGGCGGTGGCGGAAAGCTGCAAGAGACATGCAACAAAGAAAAAGGTCAACTTGCGTATCATCTGTTTGGATTTAATTTCAAAGGTAGAAACTTCTCAAAAACCAGATCGGGTGAAATGAGTGCAAAGTAATACCAGACTCTTTGGGCTGCATCAAGTGATTTATACTTCTATTTTCAGTCTAACGATGATGGCTTGATGCGCATTATTATGATTAATTATTTTTGAAAAGTCAAACTTTTTAATATTTGACCTCACATCTTTTAAGTTGTAAGGTTTAATTTATGGATTTAAATTTCAAACATTATTATTGAAGTTCAACGATTATGATATGTGAAGTTGAATATTATAATTTAACACACGTATAACGGCATCTTTTATCAATTTCCACACCCTGACCATATCCAATTCCTGAGTAGCTGTATAAATTGTTTTCTTTTAACTCCCAATTCCAAACCGAAGCCATTGCTCATCTCTTTTTACCTTGAGATTTCATTACATTGAACCCGGAAAAGAATTTAAATCTCTTTTATGGATTTTCAAGTAAAAAGCTTCGAAGAATATCAATCTGTGTATGCCAAAAGTGTCAAGAATCCGGAAGACTTTTGGGATGACATTGCTTCTCATTATCAATGGAAAAAGAAGTGGGACAAAACGCTGGATTGGGAATTTGAAACGCCCAGTGTCAAGTGGTTTTTGGGTGGAAAATTGAATATTACGGAAAATTGTCTGGACAGGCATCTGGAAAAACGGGGCAATAAACTCGCCCTTATTTGGGAGCCCAATGACCCTAAAGAACGCTTTGTGCGGTACACGTATCGCGAATTGCACGACAAGGTGTGTCGCTTTGCCAATGTGCTCAAGAGCAAAGGAATTCAGAAAGGAGACCGTGTGGCTCTTTACATGCCAATGATTCCCGAATTGTCTGTGGCTGTGCTGGCTTGCGCGCGGATTGGTGCAGTGCACAATGTTGTTTTCGCCGGATTTTCAGCGAGCGCGCTTGCCGACCGGATCAATGATTTGGAATGTAAGATGGTGATTACCGCGGATGGACTTTTTAGGGGAACCAAAGAAATACCGGTGAAAGCTGTGGTAAACGAAGCCCTGAAAACCTGTCCAACCGTTGAAACCGTGCTTGTGGCAGAAAGAACAAACTGGGCCGTGCAAATGACGGCTGGTCGCGATTTTTGGATTCATGAAGAAATGGAAAAAGCCTCTCAACTTTGCATGGCAGAACCCATGGATTCGGAAGATTTATTGTTTATACTTTACACTTCAGGAAGTACGGGGAAACCAAAAGGTGTCGTACATACCTGCGGAGGGTACATGGTATATGCCGGTTATAGTTTCGCCAATGTGTTTCAACCGGAAGAGAGTGATGTGTATTGGTGCACTGCCGACATCGGATGGATCACCGGACATACCTACATTCTTTATGGACCTTTGTTAAATGGTACGACGACTCTCATGTTTGAAGGTGTGCCCACGTATCCGAGTCCCGGACGGTTCTGGCAGGTTTGCGACAAGCACAATGTCAACCAATTTTATACAGCACCAACAGCCATTCGCGCTTTGATGGCTGCCGGAGAAGATCATGTGCTGAGCTACGGACTTTATAGCCTGAAATTACTGGGTTCAGTTGGCGAGCCGATCAATACCGAGGCCTGGGAATGGTATCACATCCATATCGGCAAGGAAAAATGTCCGATCGTGGATACGTGGTGGCAAACTGAAACAGGCGGCATCATGATATCAGGACTGGGAAAACACAGTCCGATGAAGCCGGCGCATGCGGGATACCCCTTGCCGGGAATTCAACCTGTACTTCTCGATCAGGCCGGAAATGTTATTAAAGAAAATGACGTAGAAGGCTACCTGGCGATCAGATTTCCCTGGCCTTCGATGTTGCGCACCACATATGGAGACCATGAGCGATGCAAAACAACGTACTTTTCGACTTACAAGGGATATTATTTCACTGGTGACGGTGCCAAAAGAGATTCCGATGGCATGTACCGCATCATCGGTCGGGTGGACGATGTGATCAACGTATCGGGTCACCGCTTTGGAACGGCAGAGATTGAAAGTGCGATTAATTCCATTGACGATATTGTGGCAGAAAGTGCCGTGGTCGGGTATCCGCATGAAATTAAAGGTCAAGGGATATACGCCTATGTCATCACCAAAAAACCCCCTACGAATCCCGATAAATTACGTGCGGAAATTGTAGAAAGCGTGGTAAAACAAATTGGAAAAATTGCCAAACCAGATAAGATTCAGTTTGTGACTGGATTGCCCAAAACAAGGAGTGGTAAAATTATGCGGCGCATTCTGCGCAAAGTGGCAGAGGGTGACACAGAAAATCTCGGCGACACTTCTACCTTGCTTGATCCTGACGTGATAGACGAAATTAAAGCAGGCGCTCTTTAGATCAAAAAGATACCTGGCAGAAATAAAACCTCATTTTGGCGATCAGAGATAGGAAATTACCTCTTGCAGTTTTGCGGGACTCAGGTTGAGTTTTCGCTCAATGGCCCGCATCATTTCATATTCTTTGCCCGGCTCTGGCTGTACATCATCCTCCGAAAGCATTGCAAATTTCTCCCTGAGTTTGTC
>JBBSDD010000161.1:0-6251 GCA_038249755.1 Flavobacteriales bacterium
TAAAATTTGATTTATAATTTTTTCAATATTTCACGCTATAAGACGAATGAAATGATTAAAATGTCTTGTCGCGAGATCACAAATAAGTTTGGACTTTTTCAGACACTTGCGCGGGCGTATCACTGCCTTTTGTGCCATAGCGTTATCATCTCACGAAAGTTTGCAGAGTGCGCGCAAAGGAATCTTGAAGATCTCACATTTCGCCAATCCATCAAATTCTGCTTCTTTGATTTTTAAAACAAAAAAACCCGACAAATCTATCGGTTTAGGTGGCCCCGTAGTCTAATTCATTGACCAATGCACAATTTTTCGGAGAACCCAAAGCAGTCAAAGTGCTGATTTAATAGCGGAGTAAATGCTTCCAGACATGATCAATTCTGCATAGCCAGAACACTTTGGTCGGAATGGGGTTGTATAAAGAAAGAACCAATGGAAAACTCAAAGACTGAAACCTGGCCAGATCTGGCCATCGGACTTTACGACAAGCTTACTGGTCGAAATGCGAAAATCACCTATCAATTTGAAGACATGATAATTCACGTGCCTTCTGCAGTCAACTCAAGTGAAAAGGCGGAGTGGAAGTTGAACGGGAAACTCACCATTTCAACCACAGAAAACTAAGGCCATGGTCCATATAACGGGCGATTTGGAAATTTCCCAAGGCGCCGAAACTGTTAAAATCAAGACCAATGGTGAGAAACAATTGGTCTTGTATTTTTCCAGTTGGAAAGTTTTTGGATTTTTTATGAACTTGCCCAAAAAGGCCAATTCTGACTTTTTTTCATTGAGAAAAAAGCTGAAATATGTCAGCACACCCATCAAAGTGGAGATTGGTGAAGGCGATTCTTTTTTACTTGTAAAAGGAAAACCACAATCTATTTCAATCTCAACCCTTTTCAAGGTTATTCGACATACTTTCGTGAAATGAAGCCACGGCTGGTCATAGCCGGAGCTTCAGGTTTCATAGGCAGGTGGTTCATAAGTGAGTACGCCCATAAATATGACATCAAAGCATTGAGCAGGGGTGAAGTAGAGCCGTCTGCGAATGCTGATGTGGAATGGGAAAAAGTGAATCTGTATTCGCTCAGCAATACCACAAAAGCTTTGGAAGGGGCCGATTATGCGCTGTACCTTGTGCACTCCATGTCACCTTCGAGCAGGCTGAACCAAGGCACATTTGAAGACACCGATCTTTTGCTGGCCGATAATTTTGCACGTGCGGCTGAAGCCCAAAAACTCAAACATATCGTTTTTATCGGCGGTATCCTTCCCAAGGAAACGTCGAAATTTTCAAGACATTTGCGAAGCAGGTTTGAAACGGAACAAACCCTAAAGTCGCGAAGAACACCTGTCACAGCCATCCGCGCAGGCATCATCATAGGGCCCGGGGGTTCGTCTTTCCGCATCATCCAAAAGCTTACAGAAAGACTCCCGGTCATGGCATGCCCCAAGTGGTGTGAGTCGCCTTCGCAGCCCATCGGAATTCAGAACATGCTTCAGATTATCGATATGTCAATTGGCAACGAACCATATTTTCATCAAGCGCTCGAAGTAGGTTCTCCAGAAGTTCTTTCTTATATGGATTTGCTTAAAATCACCGCACGCCAACTCGGCAAGAAACGGCTCATCTTTTCCATTCCATTTTTCACCCTTGGTTTCTCGAAACTTTGGGTTGGCCTTTTCTCCAATTCGAGCACCACCTTTGTAGGTCCTTTGATTGAGAGTTTGAAGCACGATATGACCATCGATTCGAGCAAAAATCCTTTTGCGGATATTTCCTACGAGCCAATTGAAAAAAGCATTGCAAATGCCTTGAATAAGCGAGCTCCCAGCTTGCCGAAGCGCACCTATACATCCGTCGAGAAAAACACAGTGCGCAGCGTGCAGCGCTTGCCCAACCCCGCCTTGATGAGCGCGTCATGGGTGGCAAACATCTATCCCAAATGGCTCACAGAAAACTTTGTTGTGATACTTACAGCCGAAGAGGAGGAAGATAAAGTGCGTTTCAAATTTTTGGGGACGGTATTGCTCGAGTTGAGCTTTGTTGCCGATTGGAGCGATGAAGATCGGCGCCATTTCTTCATCACAGGTGGGTTTCTGGCCAAGAGAACCACTTACGGCTGGCTCGAATTCAGATCGGTGCTGGACAATCGGTTTATCATCGCGGCTATCCACGAATTTGTCCCCAGGCTACCGTGGTATTTGTATCGGTTTTCCCAGGCGGTACTTCACTTATTTGTGATGAAGTGGTTTGGTCGTTTCCTGGAAAAACAGGAGAAGCAAGTTTCTGTTGTCAGATGAGAAAACCCCAAGTTTTCATCGGAAGAATTATTCCGATTGAACGAAGTTTACCGATATTACCAATAGGAAGCTATTTCCTTTAATATTGAAAACAACCCTGTTATTATTGACAATGCCAGCGTTTCCATACACATTTTTCAATGCATTGAAATTGTCAAATTCCTGCCTTGAAAATTCTGTATACCATATCATCAATTGCGTTTCGGCTTGCGGATATCTTTTGATATCATACAAAATCGTTTTCTTGACAAGAACCGTTTCTTGACAAAAGTGAGCAAATGTTTTCATTTTGCAAACTTCATGATGCTTGACATAGAATTTGGCGCATATTTACCAACGCATTCTTTATCAGATGAATTGTTGAAAAATAGTTTTGTTGTAGGAAAGTCAAATCGATATCCTGCAAGCTTGAAAAATATCTGACTTAGAATTGTAACTTGGCCTGCCGCGCAGCCGGATTCAAACCACACCCGCCATGTCAAAATACATTCTCGCACTCGATCAGGGCACCACCAGTTCCCGGGCCATCATCGTAGACCAATCAGGCCAAATCAAGGCAATCGCCCAAAAGGAATTTCAACAATTATTTCCTGCTTCGGGGTGGGTGGAGCACGACCCCATAGAAATTTGGTCGTCGCAGCGGGCGGTTGTTGCGGAAGCCATGGCCAAAATAAATATTCAGAATAAAGACATCTCGGCCATCGGGATTACCAACCAGCGCGAAACCACGATTATTTGGGATCGGAAAACCGGAAAGCCCATCTACAACGCCATCGTGTGGCAAGACCGCCGCACATCGGCCACCTGCGACGCACTTAGAAAAGCGGGTCATTCCGACCTCGTTCAGTCCAAAACAGGTCTTGTGATTGACGCCTATTTCTCCGGCACCAAGATCAAGTGGATTTTGGACAATGTGCCGGGCGCTCGTGCACGCGCCGAAGCGGGTGAGCTGGCTTTTGGTACCGTAGACTCCTGGCTCATCTGGAACCTGACCAGGGGCAAACTCCACATCACCGATGTGACAAATGCGAGTAGAACCATGTTTTACAATATTCACACCCTTGCCTGGGACGATGAATTGCTCAAGATTCTGGACATCCCAAAACCACTGCTTCCGGAAGTAAAATCGAGCAGCGAAGTTTATGGTGAAAGCCGCTGGGGGATTCCCATAGCCGGTGTGGCCGGCGACCAGCAAGCGGGGCTCTTTGGGCAAATGGCCATTGATGCCGGGATGATTAAAAACACTTATGGAACGGGTTGTTTTGTAATGGCCAATACGGGAAAGACGCCCGTGGTTTCAAAAAACAATTTGCTCACCACCATTGCCTGGCAAATAAATGGGGAGACCACCTACGCCCTCGAAGGGAGCATTTTCATCGGTGGGGCCGTGGTGCAGTGGCTGCGCGATGGGCTCGAATTTTTTCGGGATGCCTCAGAAATAGAGCAACTGGCGCGCTCTGTGAATGACAATGGCGGGGTTTTCCTTGTGCCTGCTTTTACCGGATTGGGGGCTCCACATTGGAATCAAAATGCGCGCGGCTTAATCGCAGGGATTACCCGCGGCACCACGAAGGGACACATTGCCAGGGCAGCGCTGGAAGCCATTTGCTACCAAAGCAAAGATGTAATGATGGCCATGCAAGGAGATGCCCGCATCCCAATCAGGGAGCTGCGCGTAGATGGGGGCGCTTCGGTGAATGATGCCCTGATGCAGTTTCAGAGCGATATTCTCAATATTGATGTGGTAAGACCCAGGTCGCACGAATCCACAGCACTCGGTGCCGCCTATCTCGCAGGCCTGGCAGTCGGTTTTTGGGATATGGACACCTTGAAAAGCAGGTGGGTGGAAGACCGAACTTTCCACCCTCAAATGGAAGCAGAAGATCGTGAAAGAAAATATGCGCGGTGGTTGAAGGCTGTTGATTTATCAAAAGATTGGCTATAATTGTCCCTTCCGGGAAAATGCCCATCGTAGAGCAACCTCTGGATTAAAAAGACAAATACCGACACCCATTTTATTGACAAACACCGTACATTTCCCGTAAGGAGAAACCCATGAAAAGACCAGACATGATCACCCAACTCGAAGCCCAAGAAGATCAGCCTTGGGATGTGGTGGTAATTGGTGGCGGCGCATCGGGTCTGGGCGCAGCATTGGAAGCATCGAGCAGAGGATTTAAAACCTTGCTGCTGGAGCTGGGGGATTTTGCCCAGGGTACGTCGAGCAGGAGTACCAAGCTCATACACGGTGGTGTGCGGTACCTGGCCCAGGGCGATATCATGCTCGTATATGAAGCCCTTCACGAGCGCGGTTTGCTTATGCAAAATGCCCCACATTTGGTGAAAAACCAAGCATTTATCATCCCCAATTACGATTGGTGGGGTGGACCGTATTATACCATAGGCCTTAAAGTGTATGATATGATGGCCGGAAAACTCGGGCTGGGTCCCTCAGAAGGTATTTCAAGAGAAGAGACTATCAAGGCCTTGCCCAATATCAAGCGCGATGGATTGCGCGGCGGCGTGGTATATTACGACGGTCAGTTTGACGATGCCAGACTCGCCATCCACCTTGCCCACACCATAGCCGATCAGGGGGGTATTGTGATCAATTATATGAAAGTGTCCGGGGTATTGAAAGGTGCAGATGAGCGCATCACCGGAATCACCGCCACCGATTTGGAGACGGGCAAGGATTATAAAGTGTATTCAAGGGTGGTGATCAACGCGACAGGGGTATTTGTAGACGATGTTTTGAAAATGGACAATGTCCACGCGGAGAAGACCACCGTATCGAGCCAGGGGGTACACCTGGTGCTCGACAAGGTTTTTTTGCCTGGCGATGCAGCCGTATTGATTCCAAAAACCGATGATGGACGTGTGTTATTTGCAGTGCCCTGGTACAACAAAGTCCTCGTTGGTACTACGGACACCCTTGTAAACCATCCTTCGATAGAGCCACGGGCGCTGGAGGAAGAAGTGGAATTCATCCTTGCCACCGCCGGAAAGTACCTTACCCGCGCCCCCTTGCGAAGCGATGTGCGCTCTGTGTTTGCCGGCTTGCGGCCGCTGGTGGCTCCCAAGACCGAAGGTAAGAGCACCAAAGAGATTTCCCGTGGGCACAAAATCTCCGTATCGCTATCGGGCTTGCTCACCATGACTGGTGGCAAATGGACCACCTACAGGAAAATGGGCCAGGACGTGATGGACAAAGCGACCATCGTGGCCGACCTTGAAGAGCGCGCCAGCGTGACCCAACACTTGCCCCTGCACGCAAGCATATCAGGGGTAGAATTATCTGACCCCCTGCGGCATTACGGCACCGACATGGCGGCTGTGCGGTGCATTGCAGGTGAAGAAATTAATATGGGAGAACTCTTGCACCCCGACTTACAATTTATAAAAGCAGAGGTGATCTGGGCAGTACGTGAAGAAATGGCACGCACCATTGCCGATGTGCTTGCCCGGCGCGTGAGGGCACTTTTTCTGGATGCCAAAGCCAGCATGGAAGTGGCAGACGAAGTAGGGCGGCTTATGGCCAAAGAACTGGGTTGGGATCAGGAAAAGTTGGCCTTGGAAATCCAGAAATACCAGAACCTCGTGAAGGGCTATATGCTTTAGAAATCCCATTAGATTTGATAAAATTTCAGAAATGACTACAGTCCTCTTCATATTCAACACCTTATGACAGTTTATCTCTTTGAATTTATAGGTACGGCCATGCTCATGCTGCTCGGCAATGGCATCGTGGCCAATATTGTACTTCAGGGTACCAAGGGCTCTGGTGCAGGTTGGGTGGGGATAGCCCTGGCCTGGGGCATCGCCGTTTTCGTCGCTGTGTACATCAGTGCCGGTGTGAGTGGGTCTCACATCAACCCTGCAGTGACCCTGGCCCTTGCCATCGCCGGTAAGTTCGATTGGAATTTGGTACCCGGCTACATGGCAGCGCA
>JBBSDD010000162.1:0-6236 GCA_038249755.1 Flavobacteriales bacterium
TATTGGCATTGTGCCGGAGCCCTGCATGAATGATCACGGCATCTTCAGTTCAATAACCCAAACCGCCAATTACCTGATAAGGCGTTCCGCTAATTTCGTAATGGGCCAGGGCCGTAATCTGAAATTGTTGCGCCTCGCGCTGCCGCATCCAGATTACAGAAGGGTCGATCACCAAATTTCGCGACACCTCCGTTCGGGCGCCAACATTGGCCATCCATCTCATAGGTAGTTTTGAATTGGCCTCACCGATAAAAGCTTCATTGGGTGTGGTGACATGAAACACAGCAAAATCGGCAAATGGATTGATTTTTTTGGTCCGGTCTGTCGATTTAAAAGAAAATCCCATGTTTGCATCCATCATAAATCGGGAAGTACGGTTAAATTGCTCATTGGTTGGCAAATCATTGTCGAAGTTAAATCCGTCGAACTGCGAATCAAATATCATCCCGTTGGTATTGATCCTTTTGTACAAAAATCCCAATTGCACACCTGCAGACAACATGTATTTGGTGTTGTTTGGGTCGGTGATCTGATAGGCTGTTGATACCAGGAAATTGGAGGTTCCGATGACGTTGGCCGCATCGTGATTTACAAAAACAATTCCACCACCCCAACGGTCGTTGATAGCCATGTCGAAAGAAAGGCCAAATGTGGTAAAGTTGGTTGCCAGAGAGGCCCACTGACTTCGGTAGAGCGCAGCCACACGGAGGTCCGTAAATTTCAGCATGCCGGTATTGGCCGGATTGAACATGATAGGCGCAGCATCATATTGCGACAAGTGCATATCCTGTGCCTGCACATGGAGGCTTCCGCCAAAAATGGCCGCGATTGTGCACGAACCAGCTATTCTAAGGTATGTTTTTAGGGTTTTCATGCTTATCTCAATAAGGTGATTCGACCAGAATAATCATATGACTGACCTGAAAGGTTTGTCGCTTTGATGGTGTAGACATACACGCCGGTTGGTGATTGTTTTCCACCTTCCGTACCATCCCACCCAATGTCCTGGCTGGTGGACTGAAAGATTTCACTTCCCCATCCATCGTACACCCGGAAGTCCATCTCGAGGAAAGGTCCACCGCGTACGAAATAGATATCATTCATGCCATCGTCGTTTGGCGAAAAGGTATTGGGCAGTCGGGGTGGTAGTACCAAAAATCCGTCGATGTTCACAGGTCTGGATGTGCTGTCCTGACAACCACCTTCTCCGATTACTACAAGACTTACCAGATAGTTTCCTTCTTCCGGATATGCATAGGAAGGATTTTGTAAAACAGACTCCCCGAACCCGTCTCCAAAGTACCATTGCCATGAAACAGCGCCATCTGAAGTGTCTTCAAAACTGATATCAAAATCGATAGGGGCCGGATTGTCGCTAATCAGGAAGTTGGCATCCGGACTCGCCGCCACATTCACGATCTGCGTGAGGGTGTCGTTACATCCCAGAGAGCTACGTGCAACAAGACTTACGTTAAAACTTCCCGTGGCATTGAAAATCACTTCCGGATTTTGTTGGTTGGAGATGTTCCCATTTCCAAAATCCCATGTCCAGGAAACAATAGTTCCGGCAAGAACTTCAGTTTGATCGGTGAATTGGGTTATCGAACCTTCACAAGCCGGAGACACAGAAAATCCTGCTGTCAGGGGGTTGGATAAATCTACCGTCATTGTATCGGAGACAGATGCACAACCGACCAAACCGTTTGCGGTAAGAACCAATGTTACGGCACCGTTGGATACATCCAGATTGCCGACAATATAACTTGTGATCAAATCGCCCGATCCAGGTAGAAATACACCATCCCCACTTGAAGACCACACAGTGCTTTCGGCATTTGTTGCAGTTCCAGCCAGATCTACGGTGCCTGCGCTTGCGCAAACAAACTGATCTGCTCCGGCATTTACCACAGGTACAGGATTGATTGTAAAAACCACGGCATCGCTCACCGCCGGACAAGGTCCATTGTTGGTCGAAGTCAGCACAAGTTGAGCAGAGCCTACAATGATATCTGTCGCGCCAAAAACATAGGTGGCATCAAGAATATCTGCGCCCGGATCAAAACTCCCGAAGCTGTTGGTAGACCATATGCCCGTTTGGGTTGGACCTTCCACCTGGCCCTGAAGTTGCACGCCCCCTTCGCTTGCGCAAAGGGTAAGATCATCACCTGCATTAACCGTAGCTGGAGAAATGATATTTACGGTAACCGTTTCGCCCGTACTTCCGCATGCTCCATTGGACGTTGCGGTAAGGGTAAGCGTGGCTGTTCCGGCTGCAACCTCTGCTGCTGAAGGTGTATAAACCACATTGGTGGCAGAAGTGTTTGGGCTGAAAGTTCCTGTTCCGTTTGAGGTCCAAAGTAGTGCGTCTTCAAAAGACACATTCGATGTTACAGTCACGGCTGGCGTGGTCGTGCAAGATTCTACCGAAGAAGCCACATCGATCAACGGAAGTCTGTCAAAACCCAGTCTCAATGAATCTGTTCGGCCAGGGCAACTTCCATTGTCATCCACACTCAGGTAAAGCCATACAAAGCCTGCAATTGCATCGCCATCACCGGGCAGATAATTTGGCGTTGGTGTGGTATTGTTCGGGTTGAAAGTTCCTGTGCCACTGCTCGTCCAGCTGATGTTTCCCGGTCCATCTGTCGAGCCGTTGAGGGCTACGCTGGTAGCGCTTTCGCAAATTTCGATATCAGAACCTGCATTGGGAATTACCGCGCCGGAGAAGGATATTGCCATCTGATCAGAACCAGATAAACAATTGCCATTCCCATACGTGGTGAGGGTTAGAACTACCTGACCGATCAGACTATCGGCTGAGGTTGGGGTGTACAATGCAGTAAGAACCGAATCATTGGGCAGAAAAGTTCCGCTTCCACTTGTAGACCAGATTCCCCCTGTCGCACCATTGACCGATCCGAGCAATTGCACGGGAGCGAGCGCACCACACACCAGCACATTTGCGTTGGCATTGGCTGTGGGATTGGGTTGGAAGGTCACAATGAGCACATCTGATCCTTCGATACAAAGCGTGCTGTTGGTCGATGTAAGGGTTAGGCTGATGGTACCCGCACTTATGTCAGCGGCCGAGGGTTCATACGCGGCGTTTAATGAATTAGCCGAAGGGAAAAATGTTCCTGTTCCGGTAGAAGTCCATGTACCGGTATTGCTTTCACCACTTACCTGTCCATTGAGTTGAATAAGTTCTGCCGTCTGGCAAACGGTAACATCCGCTCCGGCAAATACGAATGCTGCATTGCCAAATGTAAGGACGAAGCTGTCTTCTGCCGGCTGACAAATTCCATTGTCTGTAGATGTGAGGGTCAAAGTAACCGATACACCCGCAACATCCTGCGGTGTAAAGTTGTATACCGCGTTGACGCTGTTGGCATTCGGTGAGAAAGTACCGTTTCCGGAAGTTGTCCATATGCCTGAGTTTGTACCATTCGATATGGCTCCAAAAAGTTGGATTTGTCCGGCATCAATACAAGCTTCCCGATCGGGACCAGCATCGGCGATGACACCCGAATTGATTTCAATTTGCAAAGTGTCTATGACCGGGAAACAGGTGCCATTTCCAGTGGAAGTCAGCAAAAGGAATACGCCTCCTGCATCTATGTCGGCCTGACTGGCTACATAAAAAGTATTGAGGTTATTCGCATTTTGGAAAAATCCGGAACCTGTGCTGCTCCACTGTCCTCCGCCTGCGTTCGATATGGTACCATTTATTGTAAATGGCAGTACCTCGTCACAAATCGCCTGATCAGCACCTGCATTTACGACAGGGGCAGGGGTAAAGCTCAGGGTTAGAAAATCTGTAGCGAGGTTGCAACTGTTTGTTGCTGTGAAAACCAGATTGACCGTTCCGTTTACAAGATCGCCCGGGCTTGGCACATAGGTCGCGTTCAGTGATGTTGGCTCAGGGGCAAAAGTTCCGGTACCGTTTGATGACCATATTCCCTGCGAAGCTCCCGTCAGTGATACAGACAATTGCGCCTCTGGGTTGTTGGCACAAGCGATGATGTTGCTTCCAACTTCGACCGTTCCCTGAGGGAAAATATTTAGATTGAGTTGATCCGACACGCCGATACAATTTCCAATTCCGGTCGCAGTGAGCGTGAGCTGAACGTTTTGGGTTGATATATCTGCTGCGGAGAAAACGTAAGTAGCATTAAGTGCATTGGCATTTGGGCTAAAACTTCCTGAACCGCTTGTTGTCCAAAGACCCGTAGCGCTTGCACCTGAAACCTGTCCATTTAACGCGATGCTCGCTTCAGAAGAACACGCCGTGAGATCTGCTCCTGCATTGACTACGGGTGCCGGCGTAATGGTGATGACCACATTGTCGGAAGCCTGATTACAAGAATTTACGGAGAAAGTCACAGTGACAGTGCCTGCCGCAACGTCTGCCGGACTTGGAATATAAGTCACGTTGAGCGAAGTTTCATTGGGTGAAAATGCACCTGAACCTGAAGTTGTCCAGAATCCGGTGCTGGCTGCACCTCCGATGACACCCGTAAGTGGCACTGCAGTATTGTTTGCACAAACGCTTCTGTCTGGTCCCGCATTGGCGGTTCCGGCCGGATTGATAAAGATGCTCAATTGATCAGTTACCGGATTACACAGGCCGTTGTTGGTGCTCGTGAGCGTAATGGTTACTCCACCGAGGAGCGAATCCTGTGCAGAAGCATTGTACGATGCGTTTAGGTTAAATTGATTTGGAACAAAAACTCCTGTACCTGATGTTGACCACACACCTGAGCCAGTTGGACCAGTAACCGTTCCACCCAAGGGGATAGAAAGTGCATCGACGCAGGCAAAGATGTCTACTCCCGCATTTACTAATGGTTGCGGTGTATAAGTGATTGTCATTTGATCGGAGACCGGTAAGCATGTTCCATTGCCAAATGTGGTCAATGTGAGTGTTACTGATCCTGCGGTCAACTCATTTTGAGATGGTATATAAATAGCAGTTGGTACATTGCTTCCAGGATTGAACGATCCACCGCCACCAGTCCAGTTGGCTCCTTCGGCCACTGTAAAGGAACCATTAAGCTGGACTGAAGCATTATTTACACAAGCGATGCGGTCATTTCCGGCACCTACCACAGGAGCAGGGGTAAAGTTGATGGTCACCTGATCGGTTACAGCCAGACATGTTCCATTGCCACCGCTTGTCAAAGTCAGATTTACAAAACCCGAAGCCACTTCTGCAGGCGTGGGCTGGTAAGTTGCATTCAGTGTGGTGGCATTTGGCAAGAAGCTGCCTGCTCCACCAGACCATATACCGCCATTGGCAAAATTGACAGATCCCGTCAGTTGGGTGTTGGTATTGTTGGCACATACACTGAAGTCATTTCCAGCATTGACCAATGGAGCGGGATTGATAATGATATTCATCGTGCTGGATGCCGGCGAGCAGGCTCCATTTCCGGTGGTCGTTAAGGTCAGAGCTACAAAACCATTCGTGATTTCCGTATTTGAAGGTGTGTAAGTTGAATTCGGATCCTGGTTGGAAGGATTGAAAAATCCAGTCCCGCCGCTCCATATCACACCCAGCGAATTGTTAAAACTTCCATTGAGACTCACCACCGCATTGTTGGCGCAGGATACCAGATTGCCTCCGGCACTGACTGTGGGTACAGGATTGTATGTGATGGTCATCTGATCACTTGCGGCCAGACAATTCCCGTTGCTGATGGTAGTCAGGGTCAGCGTGACGCTTCCCGACGTTAATTCAGCAAGTGTTGGATTGTATGTGGCGTTCATGGCGAGGGCATTTGGCGAAAAGCTGCCTGCTCCACCGGACCATTGCGCATTTGGAGAAACCGAAAAGGATCCGTTCAACACCACAGACGGGCTTGATGCACAAGTGGTAACATCGTTTCCTGCTAAAGCTGTAGGGCTTGGAGTGAAGGTAACAATCACCTGATCTGTTACTGCTACACAACCTGCATTGCCAGTAGATGTCAAAGTAAATGTGATACTTCCTGAAACTACTTCTGGCAAAGTAGGTGTGTACGTGGGCGTTAAATCGGTAGAGCCTGAATCGTAAATACCCAAACCGCCTGACCATTGGCCGCCGCCCGCATTGGTTACGGAGCCATTGAGGTTAAAAATATTGTTGTTGCTGCAAACGGAAAAGTCATTTCCGGCATTCACGATGGGCTCTGGATTGATGGTGATCACCATTTGGTCGGTTACCTGATTACAGGTTCCGTTTCCGGTGGTGGTGA
>JBBSDD010000163.1:0-6229 GCA_038249755.1 Flavobacteriales bacterium
ACGCCTGCACCGAAGAAAAGTCGGATGTAACCCAACCGGCTGGAGCGCCTATTGTTATGAAAACAGCCGAAGCACCTGAAATGGGCGAAAAAATTCCCGTAACGGATGTTTATAAAGTCGTGGAGACCATGCCGGAATATCCCGGTGGAAATGAGGCATTGATGTCCTTTTTGGGTGAAAACATTGTATATCCCTCAGATGCCAAAGCGGAAGGGATAGAAGGGACAGTTTACATCCAATTTATTATTAACATCGACGGAAGCGTTAGGGATTTGGAGTCATTAAATCCCCGTTCCGATCAACGACTGGTTGAGGCCGCTTTTGCAGTGATAAGTCAAATGCCAGACTGGAAACCAGGTGAACATGAAGGCCAAAAAGTGAAAGTGCAATATGTACTTCCGATCAATTACAGGTTGAACTAAAAATCCAAATGAAACCTCTTTGAAAATCCGGCAATGCCGGATTTTTCAATTTGTGGTTACATCCTCGTTTCATATCTTGCCGCATGAAAAAAATTATACTCCTTCTGACTTTACTATGCACCTCGGGCGCGGTCGTTCATGGACAGACAGAAACTTCACTGCCGAGATATTTAACTGATAGCGAAAGGGAATTATTGCCATTTTATACATTCCCCCAAACCCGGGGCATTGAAACGCCCCCGGAATTTCCCAATCTCAGAAACATGGCAGAATGGGAAGAAATTCAAGCCCTCACCATTACCTGGACGTCATACCGCACCATACTCAAGCAAATCGTGCGCGCTGCCAAAGAGGAAACCAAAGTGATCATTTTTTGCAGCAGCGCCACCCAGGTACAATCCTACCTCATGGGTTCGCTGGCCGGTGGGCCACTGAACAATATGGACAATATTGATATGGTGGAAACTGATTTCAACAGTATATGGATACGCGACTACGGCGCTAACACCGTTTATGGAAACCGGGTGGACACCTTGTTGCTGACAGATTGGATTTACAACCGACCGCGACCTGCCGATGATGTAATTCCCGAAGTGCTTGCTGAGCACCTGGGAATCAATCTTTACACCACCACCTCAGCGCCCACCGATCTCGTAAACACCGGAGGAAACTTCATGTCGGATGGACAGGGCAATGCTTTTTCCAGTGAATTAATTCTGGAAGAAAACGAACCCGGTAATCCTTACAATGTCACGGCAAAGAATGAAGCCCAGATTGACAATATTCTGAGCGATTTTCAGGGAATTGGGACATACATCAAAATGACTGCCCTGCCTTACGACATCATCAACCACATTGATATGCACATGAAGCTGATTGATGAAGAAACGCTCCTTGTTGGAGAATATCCTGCCGGAATAGCTGATGGGCCGCAGATCAACGCCAATATCGACTACGTCATCAATAATTTTCAGACGTCTTATGGAACGGACTTCAAAGTGGTTCGAATTCCGATGCCAAACAGTGCAAGTGGTCTTTGGCCGGATGACAATCCAGCTGGTTATTACCGCACTTACGCCAACGGTATTTTTGTAAACAAGACTTTTATTTATCCGAGCTACCGGGAGGAATATGACACCACGGCATTTCGCATCTACAGCGAGCTGCTTCCGGGCTATAACCTTGTTCCGATTGATTGTGACAATGAGCCTGATTTAATTATTGCTGCAGCCGGTGCCATTCATTGCATCACGCACAGCGTGGGTGTGAACGACCCCATGCTCATCGTGCACCAACCGCTGGTGGATACTGAAAACAGCACCGAACCTTATGAGATTTTCGCGACAGCGGAACACAGATCGGGAATGGTATCCACCATGCTCCATTGGCGATTGGCAGGAGAAGAAATGTATCAATCGGTTGAAATGTCCACTGCTGGTGAAAATGGATGGTCCGCGTTTATTCCTGCTCAAACTCCGGGCAGCGAAATTGAATATTACATTCAGGGCATCGCAAACAATGGCAAACTTCAAAACCGGCCGATCGTTGCTCCTGACGGATATTGGTCGTTTAAAATTCTGGGCGAAATCACTGGAATCAGGCAGGTGACCTCAGCCGCAATCACGGAGATTTATCCAAATCCGGCCAGAAATATCACCACGGTTCGGCTTCATCTCGAAAACCCAACTTCTGTCACGATGTATATCACCGATCAGACAGGGCGCCGGCTCCACAATTTATATCGGGGAGAGGTTTACAAGGAAAAAAATGTATCCATCAATGTCGATGTTTTGGCACCTGGCATTTATCTGGTGGTGATGGAAGGCACATTTGGCCGGGTAACCAGAAAAATAGCGGTAGTCCGATAAACCCTGTTTTGGTTTTCGATTATAAGAAGCTTACTTTTTTGTTTTGTCGTGAATTGCATTGATCTTTTTTGCGAGTTTTCGGTCCAAATCGGTGACCGTATTGTCCGCATCGTGCGTTGACAAATGAATTTCCACCTTGTTGTAAACATTGTTCCATTCCGGGTGGTGGTTCATTTTTTCTGCAACCAGCGCTATTTGCGTCATAAATCCAAACGCCTGAACGAAATCATCGAACTCAAAAGTCCGGCTGAGTTTGTTGTTTTTTTCAGTCCAATTTTCCATTATTTCTCAATTTAAATTAATTCACATTTTCCATTTCAATTCGCTTCAATGAGGGTTTCGGTCCTGGGTTTTACGGTTTCCTGTTTAGAACTGTACACCAACTCCATTTCATCCACGAGATGTCCTGCTCCGGCATATATGTCGATGATGAAAAGAACATATTTAATGTCTACCATGATATTTCTGCAAATTTCCCCGTTGAACATGATATCACTCATCGTGCTTTCCCAGGTGCGGTCAAAATTAATCCCCACGAGATGTCCATCTGCATTGAGGGCCGGGCTGCCGGAGTTTCCTCCCGTGGTGTGATTTGACCCGAGAAAACACACCCTTAATTCACCATCGGTGGCATAAATACCGTAATCTTTTGCTTCGTGCAGCTCCAGCAATCGCGGCGGCACATCAAAATCAACATGTCCCGGAATATACTTTTGAGCGATGCCCTCCAGGGTGCTGTATGATTTGTATGTCATCCCATCGCGTGGTTCTGACCCTTCCATTTTACCGAATGACAGGCGAAGCGTGCTGTTGGCATCAGGCCAGTAATTGGCATCGGGTTCCAGTTCCATAATGGCTTTCACATAAATTTGCATAAGGCTCTCTTCTTCCATCCGAAAATTATCGTGTTGGCTGGCCACGTTCGTACGGTATTGATTTAATAATTCAGCAGCAATGCGATAAAGCGGATCTGAGGATAGGGTTTTAATCATTTTCTTTCCTGACTTACTCAGCGCGGCTTCCAGCGCGGATTGGTTGTCAAAAACCGATTCGCTATACAAGGCCTCTGCTGTTCGGATTCCATCGTTTTCATAGCGCTGCATATAGGATTGAAATGTGGGTGGCTGCATGATAGCCGGACAACCTTCCGCAAAAATGGGTGCCTGAGCAGCAAATATTTTTTGATCCGTGTGCCGGTTGTAATTTTTATAAAAACCATCCCGACCCGTTTGGAGTTTTTCCAATTCTCCATCGAGCAGCCCGGAAGCGTTCAGACTGTCGTAGTTCTCAATCAGGTTGTGGTAACCATAGGCAAATCTCAACGCCTCGGGGCCGTAGTAAAAAAACTCGATGAAATAATCGCGCGCCAAAGCAAAATCATTGCTCTCCTTGTACAATTCGGCTGCCTTGGTCAATAGTTGAACATACTGCGTATTGCCGGCATTCTCAGCTGCTGTTTGAAACGCATCTTCTTCCTTTTGTTTTTTCTCAACAGCATTGTATCGCATCAATCCCAAACTCTGACCGATCCATTTTTTATAGGCATTGCTGATACTGGATTGTTTTGCAGCATACTGAATGCGAATCGTATCATTGGATGCCATATCCTGATCGATTACGCCCAAACTTGCTTCCCGCATAGCAATGCGGGCCGGGTTGGCTTTTTCCATAACATACGCGACAGCATAACTGGTCAGAAATTGCTCTGTGCGTCCGGGAAAACCAAATACCATGGTAAAATCGCCTTCATTCAATCCATCCATGTGAATGGGAAGGCTGTATTTTGGCGTGTAAGGCACGTTGTTTTCGCTGTACGGCGCAGGATTGTTATCCGCATCGGCATAAATCCGGAATACAGAAAAATCGCCGGTGTGCCGGGGCCATTCCCAATTATCCGTATCTCCTCCAAATTTTCCGATGGCCGAGGGTGGAGCTCCTACGAGACGTACATCTTCATAAGTTTCTGTAACGATCATGTAGTAAGCATTTCCATAGAAAAAGGGTTTTATCTCAGCCTTATAGTGTGTGCCGGCGATGGCTTCGGACTGCAACCGTTGAGCAGTTTCACTCAGGGCAGTGCGCGCTTCCAGAGGCTCAAGACCTTGGGAAGCATTCATAAGTTGCGTGGTGACATCCTCGATTCGAACCACAAATGTGGCTGAAAGGCCTTTATTTGCGAGCTCCTCGCCTTTGTTCATCGCCCAAAACCCATTTTTGAGATAATCATTGGCAACAGACGAATGCGATTGTATCTGACTATAGCCACAATGGTGATTGGTCAAAATAAGTCCTTCCCGGGAAATGACTTCGGCCGTGCAGCCCCCGCCAAAATGCACGATGGCATCTTTGAGACTGCTTTCATTGATGCTGTAAATGTCCTCCGCACTCAGTCGGAGTCCGGCGTCTTTCATATCACCCATCACGAGCTTGGTCAGGGTGGAAGGTATCCACATGCCTTCGTGACAAAATGCGGTAAAGCCTATCAGGCAAAACACCAAAGCACTTCCAATTTTTCTCAAACGTAATTCCATAAAATGTTGTGATTATTCAGGTTATTCCAATTCTTCCTCTGTGTTTCTAAAAACAAAATACCAAACTCCGTAAATAAAAAAGATGCCAAAGATAATGGGATAAAGATTTAATTCTGGTTCTTCTCCGCGAAGTGTGGCATCTTTCATATCAGAAAAATACCCCACGACGGGAGATATGATCATGATAAAACCCACAAAAAGAAAGAAGTAATCAGCAGCAGAATTCACTACCATGGCTGTGCGATAAATACGCGTGTTTTCAAATTCATCAAAGGGCATGTCGGCATGGGCCCGGGCACGTTCGCGCATGTGGCTCATCCCAGGATTTTGTTGCACAGATCCATACTTTTGCTGATAGCGTTTGATCGCTTCCTGAATATACATCTGCTTGTTCATCAGAAGTTCATATGCTTCATTGACCTCGATAAATTTTGCCCGGGTACTGTCATCTCCACTCCGGTCCGGATGGTAGCGTTTGGCCAGTCTGCGATAGGCAGTCTTCACCAGGGCATCATCCGAATTGGGAGGAATTTCAAGCACATTGTAATATTTGTCGAAAAACTTCACAGCGCGCAATTTAAACATTCTCACACGGACATCGCGACCGACTGCATACTTGTCGCGCTGTTTTTTGTACATTTCAGCCCGCTTCCGCCCATGATCCCATTCCGAAACGCGATAAGGCTTCTTTTTATTTTTGGCTTTTGCCTTTTGGGAAAGGCTCAGGCCCAATTCATTGCCAATGGCGGACAATGGCCTGAAGTAGTCCAATTCCGTACAGATCTGCCCTGTGGCAGGTTATATATTGAAGAAAACCGCCTGACATTCGATCTTTATGATCAGGAAACTACCAACGCGGTATTCGCAGCGCACGGAGGAAATGTCCCTGCCATACCGGTACCTGAAAATTTAATGTGCCACGCCTATCAGGTTATTTTTGAAGGTGCCAGTGCCCAGTCCCGGCCTTTCGGCAAAAAAGACCTCCAAACCAGATACAGCTTCTACCTTGGAAATAATCCCGATCAGTGGGGTTCCGACCTTTCTGCTTTTGGCGAAATCTATCAGAGGGATATTTATCCGGGTATTGACTTGAAAATTTATCGCAAAAGCACTTTGAAATATGACTTTATCTTAAAGCCCAATGCAGATCCTGGCCAGATCCGCATGTCTTATATGGGCGTAAAACCCATTCTGACCCGTACGGGTGAATTAAGTATAAAAACGACGGTCGGCGAAGTAATCGAGTCCAAACCATTCGCCTATCAGGTGATCAACGGCGCAGTTAAAGTAGTACCCTGTGCGTATCGCTTATCGCGCAATGAAGTGGGATTTGATTTGGGTGAATACAATCCCAATTATGAGCTGATTATCGATCCGGAACTGATTTTCAGTACCTATAGCGGTTCAT
>JBBSDD010000164.1:0-6227 GCA_038249755.1 Flavobacteriales bacterium
CAATGGGCAGGAGAATGCGTTCCTGAGGAACTATATCGCCGGCCATTCCTTCCACCTCAACCACATCTCCGGAAAGCACAATTTTTCGGGCAGCCTTTTCGGTAGCAAAGGATGCAACGATACAGGTGATGAGAATTAAAATGACCGTACCATTGAGGATATTTTCATCGAGAATTTCAGCCTTATATCCCACCAAAATAACGGCCAATGTGGCTGCTGCGTGGGCGCTGCTAAGACCAAAAATAAGCTGTCGTTGGGCTCGGCTATATTTAAAAGTAAGTTGGGCGAAGAGGGCGGCTAGCCATTTCCCGGTAAGGGCAACAATACTTAAAGTTGCAGCGACGATGAGCGCCGTAGGGCCTTTGGTGAGAACGGTAACATCTACCAACATCCCCACTGAGATCAGAAAAAACGGAATGAAAAGGGAATTGCCAATAAACTCAATGCGGTTCATCAATGCAGATGAATGTGGAATCAATCTATTGAGCGCCAAACCCGCGACGAAAGCCCCAATGATGGGCTCCACGCCAGCCACTTCTGCAAGAAAAGCTGCGAAAAACACTACCGAGAGTACAAAGATATAATGAGAGTGTTTTTCGCTTTCCAGTTTCCTGAAAAACCATTTTGCGATGCGTGGAATGATTAAAAACATGATGGCCGAAAAAATGGCCAATGAAACACCCAGTCGCAACCAAAATTGGGCATTCAGGTTACCCTGACTATTGCTCATAATAACGGCCAACATAATCAGCACGGCCGTATCGGTTAAAATCGTGCCCCCCACGGTAATGGCAACGGCCTGGTTTTTTGAAATCCCCATTTTGCTCACAATCGGATAAGCAACAAGGGTGTGGGTGGCAAACATACTCGCGGTGAGAAAACTGGCGTTGAAATCGTATCCAAGCACATAAAAACAGACCGGATACCCGATAGTCAGGGGAATGATAAAAGTAAAAAAACCAAAGAGTAAACTTCGGTTTCTGTGGGCACGGAACTGATTCATATCCAGTTCGAGACCGGCAATAAACATGATATAGAGCAATCCGATGGTGGAAAATAAATCGACTGCGGAAGTTTTTTCGAGGATATTGAGTCCGTAAGGTCCGACAATGACTCCGGATGTGATCAGCCCGATAATCCCCGGAATGTTCATTCTTTTCAGGAGAATCGGGGAAAGAAGGATGATCAGGAGAATCAAAGAAAATATCAGCACCGGATTGGAAAGCGGCAGCTGAAACTCATCAATCAAATCCTTAAAGAATTCAGTCATTTATGGGGAGTATCGGAAACTTAAATTTCGCAGCGACAAATGTACATCGAAGCAATGATGTATTTAAATGAAAAACCCATCAAGCAATTCCTGATGGGATTCGAATGACCACGAAAGGATTTGAAAAATATCGCGCAATATTCTTACAATGAAATATATGCTAAAAAATAATTTGACATTCGAACGAAGACAGAACGCGCTATTCCATTTCATATGATCAAAAAACCCCTCTTCAACTCTTTTGGATCATTGGCAATGCGAACGTAATAATTGTGGTCGTGAGAGTCGAGTGTCCAATAATTCGGTATCCCCGCCGGGCGAAGTAGTTGAGATAGCGGGTGCGCGAAAATTACGGGGTATGGTTTATATTTGGCTAAAAACTAAGCCATGAAACTTTTCGCACTTTTGATTTTATTGGTCACATTTTCTGCAAATGCCCAAGATACGCTGGTCATTGGTGGCGACACAATACCCTGCGAAATCACTGGGGTGGAAGCCACCGGAGTTACCTTCATCTACCTCAATATGAACCGCCGCGCTGCGCTCGAGATGGTAGATGCAATGTATTACCGCAACGCGTGGTACACCAATATGCAAGTGCGGAAAATTGCCATAGATCGCCTGGCGGGCGGCGCAAATACGTTCGACCAAGTGCCTGTCGTAAAACTGGAACCTGCCTTGCAGGGCGCTTCGCTGCACCTGGACAAAGCGGGCACCAACATGCAAATAGCGATGGTATCGATCTTAGTGGGTGTAGCAGGTTCTGCCCTTCTGGCAGAAAACAGCCCCGTAGGTGCCACCATTATGGGAATAGCAGGTGGGGTCGGTAGTTTGGTTATGATCTTATTGTCTGGAGATCATCTTCGTAAAGCTGCGAGAGCGCTGCCCTACCGCTAATCAAATCCCACGCAGTCCCTGTGACTCGATTGGACAAAAAATATTAAAATTAACCATTACGGGGACGTGATTTGTCCCACAACAGTGGCTGGTATACATATTAAAACCCAGTGCTCGGCTCTTTTTGAATTGAAAACACTGGCTTTGAGCTATTGCTGTGACCCCGACAGGATTCGAACCTGTGGCCTACTGCTTAGAAGGCAGTTGCTCTATCCAACTGAGCTACGGGGCCAAAATAAAAATAAGAGCGCAAATTTAATACAAATGCTTTAATACTCCCGAAAAACTTAAGAAGATCGCTTCGCATCCAGACTTTCCCATATAGCTCCAATAAAAATCATCCATTTTTGAAACTTCTCACAACTAATCTATTTCAATTTTGACTCCCGGTAGATTTTCAGATGAAGGAAGTATCTTTGCATCCTTTACAAAGTGTCTGGAATATCACAATTGTTCTCTATGAATTTTAAATATTTTAAGGAAGATCTCAGCGCCTCATTTGTTGTTTTCCTGGTCGCGCTTCCACTTTGTTTGGGCATTGCAGTTGCTTCGGGAGCGCCCCCGCTTGCCGGATTGATCGCTGGCATTGTAGGTGGATTGGTAGTGGGGATATTGAGTGGATCGGCTGTGAGCGTTAGTGGCCCGGCGGCAGGTTTAACCGCAATCGTACTAAGCGCCATCGAGACGATGGAAACGTATGAGATGTTTTTGGTTGCAGTGGTATTGGCCGGAATTATCCAGGTCATTTTGGGAACGCTCAAAGCAGGGGTAATCGGATACTTCTTCCCGAATTCTGTTATCAAAGGCATGTTGGCGGCTATTGGTCTCATTCTCATCCTGAAGCAAATTCCACACGCCTTGGGATATGACGTGAATTATGAAGGCGATTTCAGTTTTATCCAGCCCGACAGCGAAAATACATTTTCAGAAATTTACAGAGCTGTGGTGGCTCACAGTGTAGGAGCCATTGTTATTTCTTGTATCTCACTTGGAATTATGATCCTCTTTGAACGACCCCAAGTGAAAAAATTCGCGTTGTTTAAAATCCTCCCCGGTGCCCTCTTCGCTGTATTGGCTGGAGTGGGACTTAATTTTCTTTTTGGAAGATATATTCCGGAATGGAGCCTTGGTGGTCAACATCTTGTAAATATTCCTCTTGCCGGTTCCCCAAGTGAATTTTTCGCTCAGTTTACTTTACCGGACTTCAATGCTTTGTCAAATTCTGAGATTTATATTACGGCGGTAACCATTGCACTGGTAGCCAGCATTGAAACGCTTTTAAGTCTGGAAGCTGCTGATAAGATTGATCCACTCAAGCGCGTAAGCCCGGCAAGCCGGGAATTGGGCGCTCAGGGCGTTGGAAATATTGTATCCGGATTGCTCGGTGGAATACCAGTCACAGCTGTAATCGTTCGGAGTTCTGCCAATATAACCGCAGGTGCGAGAACCAAGCTCAGCGCTATTATTCACGGCCTGTTACTTGCTTTGAGCTTAATTTTTCTGGGCAATATTTTAAATCAAATTCCACTGGCATCCCTTGCGGCAGTGCTCTTATTGATTGGTTACAAATTGATTAAACCTTCGCTTTTCAAGTCATTGTATAAAAAAGGGTGGAACCAATTTATCCCATTTATTGTGACCCTTGTTGCTATTATGTTTACGGATTTATTGGTCGGCATCGGAATAGGTATGGTCGTGGGATTGTTTTTTGTACTTCGATCCAATTTTAAACAGTCTATCACTTTTCAGGAAACTGAGAATGGTTACGAGATTAAAATGCTTAAAGATGTCTCTTTCCTGAACAAAGCCATTCTTCTAAAGTCCTTGGACAGAATTCCTTCTGGCGGTAAATTACATATTGATGCGACACTGGCTGGATTTGTAGATATGGACATCATCGAATCAATTTCAAATTTTATCGATGTTTCCCGCGATCGGGATATAACGGTGACTGTGGCTGGAATAGAACATTTAAGATGAATGAGATGGAATCATATCACAAACTGCTGACTAGAAATAAACTCTGGGCTGAACAACAAAAAAAAGATGACCCCGGTTACTTCGAAAGACTATCAACAGGTCAAAAGCCAAAATTCCTCTGGATTGGATGCAGCGATAGTCGCGTTCCCGCAAATCAAATTACCGGCACAGAACCAGGTGAAATATTTGTACACCGCAACATAGCCAACATGGTGGTGCATACTGATTTGAATATGTTGTCCGTCCTGCAATATGCCGTTGAAGTACTCGAAGTAAACCATATTATAGTTTGTGGCCATTATGGCTGTGGTGGCGTGGCTGCCGCATTGACCAATAAAGATTACGGCATCATCAATAAATGGCTCAGAAACATCAAGGATGTCTACCGCATTCACAAAGACGAAATTGAGGCCATCGAAAATGAAGAATTGCGGATGAATCGGCTGGTGGAATTAAATGTTCAGGAACAGATTTTTGATCTGGCAAAGACGAGTATCGTGCAGCGCGCATGGGCGGATCGCGGATTGCCCCACTTACACGGGTGGGTGTATGGACTCCATGATGGCAGGATAAAAGAGATATACAACATGAATTCCGGCACCACCCTGGACGATATTTACACCTATGACTTTACGAAATAATATTTATTTTCATTTTCTTTAAATGTGCTCCATGTCGGGAACAGCACTTATAGGTACAGATACAGAAAAAGCTGCTTCCCTCCTGCGCAGCGGCGCCTGTGTAGCCATCCCTACAGAAACAGTTTACGGCCTTGCGGCAAATGCTTGCGATCCCGCAGCTGTGGGGTCGATTTTTGAAATAAAAAACAGACCTTTTTTCGATCCGCTGATCGTACACATCGGCTGCGTGGATCAAGTTGCGCAACTGGCTGTTTCCTTTCCGGAAAAGGCAAAAAAACTGACTGAAAAATTTTGGCCAGGTCCGCTCACCATCATTTTGCCGAAAAGCGAATTGGTCCCGGATATTGTTTCTGCTGGTCTTTTCACAGTAGGCATTCGGATGCCAGATCACGACCTGACCTTAAAATTGCTGCAAAGCCTGGAATTTCCACTTGCTGCGCCAAGCGCCAATCCGTTCGGCTATGTGAGCCCAACCACAGCGCAGCATGTGGCCGATCAACTCGGAAACAAAATAGAATATATCCTCGATGGGGGCCCTTGTCGTGTGGGGCTTGAATCCACCATTGTCTCTTTTGAGTCAGAATATCCCGTTATCCTGAGACTTGGAGGTATTTCCATGGAAGAAATCGAAGAGGTGCTGGGCAAGGTTTTGGTATCAACCGGTGATTCATCTCAACCGACTGCCCCGGGTATGCTCAGCAGTCATTACGCCACACGAAAAAAGCTTCTTTTTGGCCAGTTGGATGACCGCATTACACAATATGCAGGATTAAACGTTGGGGTTTTGGCCTTGAGCGATTTGCGAGGTCAGAATGGAATTATCCTGAGCAAAAAAAGAGATTTAAATGAAGCTGCTCAAAATCTTTTTGCCTCCATGCGGATGATGGACAATGCAGATTATGACCTGATCCTGGCAGAAGAAATGCCCGATAGCGGATTGGGCCGCGCCATCAACGACCGCTTGCGTCGTGCCGCTCATTGATTCCTTATGTTCCCAACATCGGTCTGGCTGCTCCAAAATTATATTCCAAACCAATAATATAACGCTGTACCGGTTCCACTACATTTGTTTCTCCCGAATACATGAAATAAATTCCGAGGCTGGAAGTTCTGCTGAATTCGGTATCCAATCCCACCACATAGCGAATTCTGTCCTGGAAAGGATCTACCGATCGGCCAGGCTCGCGAAAGAGAAACCGAATGTCGTAAGATACATAAGGTCTGTATTGCTGATTGATACGATAATTTATTTTAATCGTATTTCTCAAATCTGAATAAGGTATTCCTCTTATGTCGCCGGTATAATTTATGGTTCGGTACTCCTGTTGAAATCTGATCCTGTTGGTAAAAGTAAATCGCTCCCAATTTTCCCGAAGTACCACATCGCCCATAAACCTGTGCCGCATACCGTAAGTGCCATCCCCTTTTCTATTTAAACC
>JBBSDD010000165.1:0-6203 GCA_038249755.1 Flavobacteriales bacterium
CGGGCAAAATAATTGCTTTTGGATAAATCGCTTGACATCATGGTGATCGTGTTTAACAATGGCAGCCTTGTTCGGGTGCGCTTGTCCGATTATTCCAGGCTCTGGAATGCTTCTGATTCCGTCTTGGATAAATGGGAATTTACCCAAGGTGGCATCGGTATCAGATGGGAAGAACTGGATGAAGATTTGTCCATTAAAGGGTTTATAAAAACAGCTGCTTTAAATGATGCGCTACGGAATCTGGAAGGTCATTAAATAATTGTTGGATCGTGGATTGCCCTTATGGGTGCTTGGAATTCCTGAAGTCCATCTTTCGTCTAATTAATTATTCCTTTGGTCTTTTCGGTTCCCTGATCGTAAAAACCCTGGAAACGTTGAATCCAAAATGGATATCACCCTTGTCCCACCGACCGGACGTTTCTGTGATTACACCTTTGTCGATCATGGCGGTGGAATTGGTAAAGTGCAATTGGAATACGTGGCCGCCGGTTTCGATGTCGATGCCCAGTGAAAGCGCATTGGAATAGATATCTGCTATCTGATCGGGCAGCACGTAATAATATTCTCCGGTCAGCGCGAGGCGTTTGGTCAGCTTTTGGCGTCCACCGATACCCAAGGCATAAACATCATTTTTCTCTGCTTTGGTCTCAACGAGATTTCGGTGTATCAGGGTGGGCATGAGCATGATGCTCGTGCCGCTGCTTATTTTCCGACCGATAAGCACCTGATGGGTATATACCAGTCTGGAAGCTGAAAAATTATCCCGCTCAGGATTGGCCCAACGAAGCATATTTACAGCGATGGAGCTGTGCACAGAAAGTGTGATGGGCATGTTCCGCTTTCCTGTACTTTGCCGCAATATGCGGTATTTCACAAATCCATCGAGTGCTTTTTGCCAGGAACTCCGCCCAAACCCAACCATGAGGTTTTTTGTAATTCCATAGTCCAGCCCGAGCCGTATCGTGGCATTGTCGAGACCAAAAGCTTCATACGCTCCGGCATTTAACATCCCAAACCGGTGAGAAATTTTGAAATCGAGTACCCCTTCAGCCACATTTTCGATGCTCTGTGCATTGATGATGCGGGTGGTTTTGAAACTCGCCGAAGCGTAATTTGTGGTTTCTTCTTCTTCGAGCAGATCGAGCAGACTGCCACCTTCCTCTTCCTGTGCGTTTCCGCTAAATGACCAAAGAAGTAATGTGGCTATGGCAATGATTTGTTTCATTATCTGTTCAGCGGATCAAGGGTGGTATTCACAGTGACTTCCATTTCTTTGGCAATGTTGGCACGCACCACAGATGGAATTTCAATTCCGTAATCCTCCGGCTTGATCATCAATTTTGAATTGGCATGTACCTTCCCATCTTTAATTTCGATTGTGCCATCGCTCGTTACTGGTTTTGTAATACCATGCAAGGTCATATCACCGCTTACTTTCACCTGATGTGTTCCATCTTTGGAAAAGTCGATGCTGCTGATGTCCCGGACTTTTCCTTTGAAGCTCGCTTTGGGAAACTTGTCAGACTCCACATAATTTTCATTAAAATGCTCCTGCATCAGGGCTTTTTTAAACTCAAATGACTTCATGAGCAGGCTGAATTCCATATCACCCGATTTGATGTCGAGTACCGAGGTCACACCAAAATTTTGGGCCTGAATGTCTTCGGCAGGTGTGGAAGAAAAGAATGTAATTGTTCCGTTTCGGGTGAAATATTTGTCCTGGGCAAAACCAAAAGTAGCCAGTGACAAAAAGATAACCGTGAGTGTCATTTTCATAATATTCGTTTTTTTTAAAGAATGATACATTGATTGAGTTCCACATCGGCATTCACACCGGTGCAAAGACCTTTGACGCGAACTTCTGTTCCGGTTTTGGGCAGAGATTTTTTATTGAATTCCGGATCGATCCGGCATTTGACACCGAAAATGGGGTCGTCGGAGCTCAGCACAAGTGTGGTACTTGCATCCGAATTTTCCATGATTTCTACCACTTCGCCGCTTACTTCCACCACCTGACCAGTGTATTTGGCATTTGCCTCTTGCTCGTCGGTGTTAAAGATTTCAAAAAGTTCGGTACTCGAAAATGTGCCTGTGGGGGTTTGGCTCTCCAGGCTGGCTACCGGTTTTTGATAAAAGTACAAACCCATCGAAGCCCCGGTAATCACAGCACCCAAAAGAAACAGAATGATAATTTTTTTCATGGTTTTAATTTTTATTCAGGTGCACCTGCGTTAATCCAGTCCTCAATAGCGGCCCGGTCGCAATCGGGTAGGGGGCCGGCTGGCGGCATGGAGCGATCTATGACCACTCTTTGCAGAAGCCGCCCGTCGTCGGCTATACTTTTCACCTGCTGATAGGTATTCAGAAAAAGACCTGCCGATGGCGCCACTCCGGTATGGCAACCGCTAATAGCACAACTGGTGGAGGTGAGTGCGTTGATGCGACTGGTATAGGTTACCGCCAGCGTGTCGCAATTGCTGAGCCCATCTGGATAGAGTTCTTCTTCCACATCATAATAACAGGATTGCATGCCGGACAGCAACAGACCGAAAATGGCCAGGGTGATCAGGGTATTTTTATTCGGGAGCTCCATTTTCTATCCAGATTCTGATGAGGTCAATTTCACATTGGGGCAATTGGGCACTGTTAAAAGGCATGGGCGTGGCAGTTCCGGTGTGTTGCACGGCATCCAGCATATTTCCAAAAAGAGCAGATACGCTGACCTGACTATAATTGGTCAGCAACAATCCGCCTTGCGGACTGGCACCTGAATGACAGCCTTGACATTTCGCCGAGATCAGGGATTGTATGCCAAGAGCATAAGTTACATTCGAGGTGTCGCAGTCGGCAGCGCATGAATTGTTTAGGGCACCCTGCAAAATCCAATCGCGGATGAGTGCAATTTCGTCTGGCGACAAAGCCGGAAATTGGGCTGCAGGCGGCATGCGGTCGTCTTGGTCATTATCGGTAATTACTTCGTACAGATCGCTTCCATCCAGGTCAAAAGCCCTTACATCGCCAGTAATTATGATGTTGTTGTAATTATTCAATACCACGCCATTTTCTGCTGTGCCTGCATCGTGACAGCCCGGAATGGCGCATGAGCTCACGATCAGTGGAAGTATGCTCTGTGAGAAATAAACGGTGTCCGGGTCACAAGGGGGAAAATTGGTTCCGCCACCGCCACCGCCATTTCCACCTGTGACAGGCGGCGGCTCGGGAATCTCATGTTTGCAACCGGGAGTAAATATGAACCCGGTGACAATGAGCACAAAGAAAATATTTCGGAATTGCATAGTCGCTTGAATTCTCTACGAAGGTAGCGTGATTAAGCAATGTGTATAAGTCAAATGTGCTGAGCCGGGATGTGGTGGAGATGAGCAGGGATTTGGAACTCAACTGATCCATTTTCTGAAATCGGGAGCCCGCTCGGCACTAACGATGCAAATAGAAGAATCTTCACAAGTCGGTTCCAGCGTGAGGTGCAGCCGACCCTTGCTCTCACGCTTCATTTCCAGAATGGAGCCACGGGCCACAATCAGATTCCGGTTGATCCGGAAATAGCGGTTTATATCCAGGTCGCTTTCGATTTGGGTCAGGCTTTCGTCCACGGGATATGTTTTGCCGGAAGGCAACACGGCAAAACTGGATTTCATATGTGAGTAATACCAGGCGACTTCATTGGGATGCAACAGGAGCATTTTTTGTCCAAACCGGACCAGATACTTTTTGGGGGGAGCTGGAAGTTTTTGCGTGATTGTGTCAGATATTTCACTGTAATTCACCGCTGGCTTTTCAAGACCCATGCGCATTCGGAATTTTTCCAGACTTCTTTCGAGTGATTCCCGTTTCACAGGTTTCAACAAATAGTCGATGGCATTGGCTTCGAAAGCCCGGATGGCATATTGGTTGTAAGCTGTCGCGAAAATAACGGGAACTTGTATGTGCAGGCTGGAGAAAATATCGAAACAAAGCCCGTCTGCCAATTCGATATCGCTGATGATGAGATCTGGCGGCGGATTTTTTTGCAGATATGCGACGGCATTCTTTCCGGAATCGAGAACATCAACGATTTCCAAATCAGGAGCTACATCCGCGAGTAAATTGCGCAAGCGCTGTGCCGCCGGTATTTCGTCTTCAAATATGAGTACCCGCATGGTCGGAATTTGTGATGGGCAGCTTTACAGCAAATGTGGTTTCGGTTTTTTCAACCAAGACTTCAGATCCGAAAAGTACGCGATACCTTTTGATTATATTTTGCAGACCGATGCCCATGCCTGATTCCGCCTGTTTTTTCGGTGCCAGATCATTTTCAAAAATCAGAAAATTTCCCGAAAGGTACACCCGGATATGGAGCGGAGTGGATTGGGATACCACATTGTGCTTCAGTGCGTTTTCTGCGAGTAGTTGTAAGGTGAGAGAAGGTATGAGCGTGGATTTTGTCGCCTGATCTACTTGTACATCCAGCAGTATGGCATCTCCAAAACGCTGCTTTTGCAAGAACATGTAAGCGTCCAGGCTTTCCAATTCTTCCGCCAGGGCCACGACCTGACGCTGATCAGAATCCAATATTTTGCGGTAAAAATCCGACAGGCGCTGCAAATAATCCGGTGCATTTTTTGGTTCGGTTTCGATGATGTTCATCAGCGTATTGAAGCTGTTGAACAAAAAGTGCGGATTCACCTGATTGCGCAGATTGGCCAGCTCGTTTTCCAGCCGCTGTTGTTCGATCATTCGAACTTTGTTGATGCGCTTTACGCGAAATTGAACAATGGCAATAATGAGCAAAATAAGGAGGATGACAATTGCAATAAAAAACCACCACTCCAGATAATATGGTTTTGCAATTGTGAAAATATATGCTGCCGCAGTGCTGTTGGAAAACTGCGCATCACTCCCGGCTTTTACAAGAAATGTATAATTGCCGAAAGGCAAATTGGGGTACACCGCTGACTTGTTTTGTGTGGTAGTCCAATCTGCATCCAATCCCTCGAGTTTGTATTGAAAAGTGATTGCTTCGGGATGTTGATACCAGATGCCATCAAATGTGAAAGAGAAATGGTTCTGATCGGATGAAAAGGCGGTCTCTGTCAACGACATTTCTGCCAGATTCACCTGAAGTTGGGTGATAATTGGTTCTGGTCTCATCTGCGCCATCCCATGGTGGTGGTAGCTGAATACCGTTTGATCAGAAGCGAAATAAACCGTGCCGTCTGGCGCCATCCAGGCATTGTTGAGGTATTCTCCTTTCAGCGATGAAAATCCCAGATTTTGATTGAATTCCATGATGGCGGAGTCCGTAATGATTCTCAGGCGATTGTCACCAACTTCCAAAACGGACGATCCCGGTCCACCGCAAATCATCGTGTATCCGGATAGATTTGTCATGGCCGGAAAATGTTTTAAGTTTTTCGCTTTCGAATCGTATCGGTACAAGCCGCTTTTTCGGGTGCTGATCCAGGTGTTGCCATCACCGTCATTGCTGAAATCGTAAATAGTTTCATTGTCCAATCCTGAATTCTGAAAGACAGGCGTCCATATTCCCTGGTGAAAACTGAACACGCCTTTGCCGTCGGTGCCGATGAGAATTTCGTTTTCCAATGCGCGGGTGGCGTAGACATAGGTCGACCCGATGGTGGCATTCCGCTGGTAGGTGGTGATCTCACCATTTGCCGAAAGGCTGGAAAACCCGCCCAACGTACTGATCCAAAGCGTATCACTTCTAAGCGACATACTCAATACATTTTCGTCGGGAAGACCTTCACGGGGCCCGAAAATGCGTTGATTTCCTGATTCTAAATCCAGCAGGATAATGCCTTGATCAAAAGTTCCGATGTACAGCGCAGACCCGGTTGGAATCAGGCGCACCACAACCGGATTTCCCTTGAGCGCAAACTTTTTTCCGGGTGATCCATCCAGCCTTGCCCGCATCTCAATGCCTGCACTGGAAGCTGAGAATATAACTTTTTCATTTCCAGAAATGGCGGTAATCACCTGCGAAGATTCTCCTGTAAATAAGCGGCCAAACCGCAAGTCGATGGTGAAGATGTCGCCATTTTGATGCAATGCCATCAGCAAGCCTTCGCGGATAGAAATAAAATCGGCAATGTCCTTGGACTGGTACAGGTAAACATGCGCTGAGTCCTGCCCTGGATCGACTGAGAAAATTCCATTTGCCGAAAGGCCATAAAGCTTATCATTGA
>JBBSDD010000166.1:0-6171 GCA_038249755.1 Flavobacteriales bacterium
CGCGATGGGGAAGATGATGGTGAAAAACCTCCACCAGATCTGCTTGGAGAAGATCCGCCAAAAGATGGACTGGAACCTCTTGTTGGAGCGCTTCTGTTAATGGAAGGCTGTTGAGGTGCATTTCCACGACTTGGCTGCATGCTCGGTTGTGACCGTTGCTGCGGCGCAACACCAGTAGCACGTTGTTGTTGCTGTTGGCGACCATAAGGAGATATTCCCTGCGGAGAGCGGCCAGATGGCGCCGCATTTACATTTCGTGGCTGTGGTCTCGGTGCCGTCGGCATCGCTCTCTGATTGGAACGCACTGGCTGAGTCGAACGAACAGGCGATTGAGGATTTACATTTTCGGTAGATCGGGTTTGTGTGCCTTGCACGTTGGAGTTGGTATTTCGTTCAGCACCCGTTTGATCCAATCGTGTTCGGTTATCCGGAATACGTGTTTTTGCTCCATCAACTTCTGTCCTTTCAGTGGATCGTGATTTGGTTGGATCAAGCAGTTGACTTCCGTCAGAAGTTCTGCCGGTATTCGTTATACCTCCACGTTGGCCTCTTCCGCCATTGTCACCGCGTCGGCCATAAGTAGATGAGGAGCCTCCATCATTAAAACCACCTCCATTGTTGAAGCCACCTCCATTATTGAAGCCGCCGCCGTAGAATCCACCACCTCCGTAATAACCACCACCGAAATAGGGATTACCAAATCCTCCGCCGTACCATGGATTACCCCAAATAGGTCGGCCCCAACCGAAATAAGGATTGAAAAATGGGTCGTAAAAGGGATCATAAAAGCCCCATGAGTTCATCATTGGACTTCCGAAGCCCATTCCAAACCCCCACATTGGTCGGCCATACATACCCATTACATTTCCATATCCCATACCGAAACTTACCTGGGGTCCAAGGCCGTAGCCCATGCCACCCATACCCATTCCCATGCCACCCATTCCCATGCCACCCATTCCCATGCCTTGGGAATTATAAAAATTGTTGTTGTTGTAATTGTTTTGACCATCTGCATAATCAGCATCGTAATAGTCTTCTTCGGAATATTCCTCTACCGGTGGATTGTCAATGGCCTCATAAGGCTCGTTGTTGTAATAGCTCGCTTCTGCACTGGTGGCATCATCATATATTTCAGATGATGATGAAGCACTCACAGTTTGTGGTGAAGACCTATCTCCGCGAAAGTACAAATCATCATATTCGTCGAGAGAAACCAATTCCTTATTTGAAGAACAGGAAATGAGCACAATTGGAAGAATGGCGAGTGATATATATTTTATTGCTTTCATGATGCTGATGTTTTCTTAACGTCCTATAAAGATAGAAAGTTTATTACCAACTAAGCTACTTTAGCTTTCTTTGTACTTCGAACTTTCACACGGGTCAACACAAAGATTATTCCAAAATATAAGCATGAGCAAGAAACTAACTACTAGACAAGAAAATTATTCCAATTGGTATAACGAATTGGTCGGTATGGCTGATCTGGCGGAACATTCAGAGGTTCGTGGCTGCATGGTAATCAAACCTCATGGTTATGCTGTTTGGGAAAAAATGCAAAGGGCGCTCGACGACATGTTTAAAGAAACGGGTCATGTCAATGCTTATTTTCCATTGTTCATTCCAAAATCATATTTCAGCAAGGAAGCCAGCCACGTGGAGGGATTTGCGAAGGAATGCGCTGTTGTAACACATTACCGGCTTAAAAGTGATCCTGTAACCGGAGAAATAGTGGTGGATGAAGATGCCAAACTGGAAGAAGAGCTGATTATCAGACCAACATCTGAAACCATCATCTGGAATACGTATAAGGGCTGGATACAGAGCTACCGCGATTTGCCATTGCTTATAAATCAATGGGCAAATGTTGTTCGTTGGGAGATGCGCACGCGACTTTTTCTGCGCACGGCAGAATTTCTTTGGCAGGAAGGCCATACGGCCCACGCCACCAAAGCAGAGGCCATCATAGAAGCTGAAAAAATGCTCGACGTCTACGCCACCTTTTCTGAGGAGTGGATGGCCATGCCCGTGATTAAAGGAGTGAAAACCACCAGCGAACGATTTGCAGGTGCTTTGGAGACCTATTGCATTGAAGCCATGATGCAGGATGGAAAAGCATTACAAGCGGGTACTTCTCATTTTCTGGGTCAGAATTTTGCGAAAGCTTTTGATGTCAAATTTGTTAACAGCGAAGGCAAAGAGGAATATGTCTGGGCGACGAGCTGGGGCGTGTCAACGCGCCTGATGGGTGCATTGATTATGACACACAGTGATGACAATGGTTTGGTTTTGCCACCTAAATTGGCGACCATACAGGTTGTTTTGATTCCAATTTACCGCGACACAGATCAACTGGAAGCTGTGAGGCAAAAATTTACTCCCTTGATAGAAGATTTAAAAAAGGCCGGCATCCGGGTGAAATTCGACGATGACGACAAACGCAAACCAGGTTGGAAATTTGCGGAGTACGAAATGAAAGGCGTACCAGTTCGACTCGCTATGGGTCCCCGTGATCTGGAAAACAATTCCGTGGAATTGGCGCGTCGGGATACAGGAGAAAAGAAAAACATCTCTTTTGACGATGCCTTTTCGGAAATCAAACAACTCATGGACGATATTCAACAGAATCTGTATGACAAGGCATTGAAACTTCGTGAAGCGCATACCCATCGGGCCGACGATTGGAATGAATTTGTGGACATACTCGACAATAAATCCGGTTTTATTTATGCCCATTGGGATGGAACTTCCGAAACGGAAGAACTCATCAAACAAAAAACCAAAGCGACCATTCGCTGCATTCCGTTGAACAATCCGCAAGAATCCGGTAAGTGTATTTTAACCGGGAAGCCCTCTGTGCAACGGGTTATTTTTGCGAAAGCTTACTAAAATGGAAGAAAAAGAACTGGGTAGACAGGTGCTCAACCTGATAAAAGCAAAATCCGTCTTAAAAAGAGATGTTTTCGAACTCACAAAGGAGCGGTTTGCTGTGTTGCAATCGGTATTGCGCAAGACGACAATCGAGTTGAAAAACGATGTGTACAAATTTGACAAACGTCTGGAAATTGAATTCAAAGAACTGGGTGATTATTTCTGTCAGGTAACTATTGCGGGAGATGTTTTACTTTTTTCGATGCATACCAATGTTTTTATGTTTGATGAGAACAGTGCGTATTGGAAGTCGTCCTATTTAAGTGATGATTTTAGCCGGGGATTTTGTGGAACCATTCAGGTTTACAATTTTCTGGCCGACAGTTTCAGGTTTAACCGTCAGAATGATACGGGATATCTCGTTGCACGCATATTTGTCAATAAGGAGAACCATTTTTTCGTGGAAGGTAAAAAAAGGCTTGGTTACCTGTTTAATGATTTCGTCAATTCTGAGCTCACGACAGAGTCAATGAGAAAGATTCTGATGTCCATCATCCTTTACACCTTGAATTTTGATCTTTTCACACCCGAGTACAAATCGGTGCAGGAAGTAACTGTGCGCGACGTGTCCCGCGAGAAAGATTGGATCAGCCTAAAAACGGGTAAGAGACTGGGTTTCCAAATGAGTTCTGCGGATGAAAATACGCCCGAATAGAGATTTTTTCGCCTGTATTATTTCCTATTGAAAAAAACGTTTATATTTGCACCCCGTAAACACAAAACGGGATCATTTGGCCCGTTCGTCTAGGGGTTAGGACGCCAGGTTTTCATCCTGGTAGCAGGGGTTCGATTCCCCTACGGGCTACATTTAAACATTAAACCCCCTGATTTTCAGGGGGTTTTTTATTTCATTCCATCCTCGATCCAAACGGGTGGCATTGGCGGCTGTTTTGCCGCTATTATTTCGCTTTTCCTTTTGTAAGCGGCTCTTGCGCTTGCTGCGCGGGGGAGTACTTACTAAAATAGCAGAAAATTCAATGAACTCCCGCTGTCTTTAGCTCAGTACTAAGAATTAGATGGATTGTACACTCGGATAGGGAGATGCTTCAAATCGGGATGCAGTAATTTTTTAAGTTGCTCTAAATCTTCTTTAGGCATTTTGTATCCAACCCATATTTCCTTGAAGGCACCAGATGGTAATACTTTTCGTCGATCATTTATTGTTAATTTTGGCTTAAAGATCATTGTCCTATACTCTTCTTCCCAGTCCCATTTGTCGAATTTAAAATGAACTTGATAAAACTTGATGACATGAAAATCCATTATCGGTTCCGGCTTTAAGATTGGCAGTTTCTTACCATAAATCACTGGACCTCCTCCTCCAAATTCTGGGAATATAATAAGTGGGTCCAAGCCTACTGCAAATCCCTTGAATTCACTGGCATATAAACTCCATAATTTGGTGTTGTATAGATTTCCAGAAAGTGAAAGTACTCCTAATCGATTATTCTGGTCATTCAAAAATTCTTCTTCTATATTGCGGAAATATGATTTATCTGACATGTGTGGTTGCTGCATTAATTTGGCTGCCTCACTGGTTATAATATGCTTCTGAGTGCCTGGGTATTTGCTTTCATATACATGGCATGCCCATTTAAATTTTTCTATATCTGTCATGCGGTCATAACGCACAGGAATTCGAAAGTCAAATGGATCAATGAAATCGCAAGGTGCTGAAAAATATGCCTCTCGTTGAACTAGCAACCTTTTATGTTTATCGTTACTCCAATCCCTGAATTTATAGAGTGTTTTCGGAGTTGATTTATCTTGGGCAATTTCCTGGAATGTGGTGAAGTAATTTTCAACTTTCATAGTAGTGTAGAAATGGATATGGCACTTTTTTAGATGCCTCTAAAAATCATAGTATATAAATTTGATTAAATATGTCAGGCTCACGTCATATTTGACAAATTTCGAATGTTGACACTTGATGACCTCCACTAATCTATTGCATCATGGTCCGAATGTGTATTAGAATTGAGTCATTTTATTCGATAATGATTAAAAATTTCGAATGAAAGTCTAATTAATTTTCATTATTGAATGGTAGCTAATTCCGGTTATTCATAAACTAGAAAATCGTAAATCCTTTGGTCTATATGATCTCTGATTATCAATACCATAAACTCCGTCCGTCACTGAAAACGACATTTTTGATCCGGTATCGAAACTCCAAATCATCCTTTCCCTTGTATTGAAGCGTATTAAAATATGCTCCCAGATTTTCTCTTTTAAATTCGTAATCTACAATCTCTTTAGTTCCCGGTCCAATTCCTCGTTGTCTTGTGTCGTGTTCGTTACTAATGGAGGTAATCCGAACTCCATAAATGTCAAATATCTCAGTATCCCAGCGAATTGCTCTTATGGTCTTTTCTGTGTAGTTTGCTATTTCGAATTTAACAGCGATTCCCGTAATAAATTGATTGTCTTGGTCAAGAGTAATAATGTCCCCTTCGCTCTTAATAATGTCCGCATGAAGTATAGGCATGAATTCAGTGCATTGTACACTGATGTTTTTGCGCAATTTCTGATTTTCTTCCGCTGTTCTATCATATTCTTGTTCATTTAGTTCTTTTGTGTCTCTGGCTTTCTTCATTGACTGAGCGTGCATCCGATCTTCTTGGGTTTCGCATGACCAACAAATTGCGATTGTCAGACTAAACAGTAATATAGGTATCACTTTGATGCTTCTCATGATTTAGGCTATTGTATTAATAGTGCATTGGGTGAAAGATAGAAAAATATATCTCAAGCTGATTCGTATCAACGTAAATATTCAACACTTCGTTTACGGCTAGTTTTGAGTTTTTCTTTCTTGGTTACCCGAATAATCGTAGGTGATAAATGAGTGCGAAACCAATCTGTTTCATATACTATTTTGTTTGCTACGCAGGGCAATTATTTATCGATCAATATGAATTTTTCGGGCCCGTCACGTTATTCAAATTCTGTCTGTAAGGTTTCGGTATTGTGCTCTAAAAAAGCTTTAATGTTTGTCGTTCTTTTTGGTAGTATTTTGAAAAACTTTGATGTTTTCAAAGGGAACTATTCATGTCCGGAGTGACTTCTATGGTATCGTAGCGGTCTACACTAAATCAATAGTTTGTTGATGCCGTGGTGTCAAATATATCAACGCTATTTAAAATTGATAAGCTTAACACTTTAACCAAAAAGGGTTATTTTCATTTGAGTCGGGTTTTGTGCGCCTGATTCAGGACGTTGAAGCTGGTGCAGCTA
>JBBSDD010000167.1:0-6136 GCA_038249755.1 Flavobacteriales bacterium
AAAAAATAGGTGTGAAATGAATCACATCCTTCCGGAAACGAGTGTGTTGTCCAAAACCATGAACCTGGCTTACCACGAATGGCTTGGAGATGCCAACGGGATCAATACTGTTTTGGAAGATTACCGGAAGGTAACGGCCGGTGATGTGGTTCGGGTGGGGAAAGAAATATTCAACATGTCGAATATGAGTGAATTGCGTTATCAAAAAAATCAGGATTAACATGAGCCCAAATCGAAATACAGCGCCCGTTGCCACCAAACCCGATCAATTGCCTGCACTGGATCTTACGCCCATGCACCATTTTGGCGCCATGCCCATCTATGGAATTGAAGGAGGGGATGAAGATCTGATCAGAATAGAATTTGTCTTCAGGGCAGGCACGCGGTATGAGCAAAAAAACCTGGTGGCCTCCGCGTGCAATGCATTGCTCAAAGAGGGCACTGCAGGATTTACGAGTATAGAAATATCAGAAACCCTGGATTTCTATGGCGCTTCTCTGGTTCACGAGGTAAGCAAAGACCGGGCATCCGTTTATGTCGTTTGTCTGTCCAAATATCTGGAGGCCATTTTGCCAATTTTCACAGAGATTGTTACGCAACCTGTATTTGACGAAAATGAGTTGGCCATTTTCAAGCGCCGTTCACGAAGCCGTCTCGAGGTAAACCTTCAAAAAGTTGAATTTCAATGTAGATTGCTTTTCAGCGCAGCATTGTTTAAAGACACGCCGTATATCGATTATTTTATTCCCGGAGACTTTGATCTTTTCCATCGGGAAGATATATTGGATTTTTTTAAGGAAAATTACCGTTTGGAAAATGCTTTCTGTATTGTGAGTGGCAAGAATGCGGCATCAGCAGCAGATATGTTGGTATCTGCGCTTGGAAAGGCTGTGAATTTTCCACCGGCTTCTCAGATTGCTGGTCCTGAAGTATCATGGGTTTACGAAAAAAGTGAAAATCTTTCGAATAAGGAGGGATATATTCAATCCGCTATCCGAATGGGGCTGCCCATGCCAGGACACAAACATGCGGATTATCCGGCACTTTATGTATTGAATACCGCATTGGGTGGATATTTTGGCAGCCGCTTGATGCAAAATATCCGCGAGGATAAGGGGTACACTTACGGCATCAGTTCGGGAATCAACATCATGGAAAAAGCAGCTTATCTGGCCATCGGCACCCAGGTAGGTTCTTCGCATACCGATGCCACTATTTTTGAAATTCGCAAGGAGATCAGCCGGTTGCGCGATGAAACCATGGATATTGAGGAGCTTCGGCAAATTCAATTCTACCTCGCCGGAAATTTGCTCCAACGGATGGACGGCACCTTTGAATTGGTGGGCCGATTGAAAACCCTATTGACGATGGGGCTTGATTCCGACCATTATCCAAAATTCATTAATCGTATATTTGCATTGGAGCCAGAGGAACTGAAGGAAATCGCCAATAAATATCTTTTGGCTGATCGGTTTTCGCTGGCAGTAATTGGTACATGGTAAGACGGATAAAATTGTCGGCCACCAAGTCAAATAATTGTTGCCGACGAGCGTTAGCTCTGTATCACGGGTGGGTGGTTATGAATATTTTGCTGGAAAAAGGATGTGCGAAAATTTTATCAGCCATGTTGTTTTGGTTGATTGCTCTGACCATTGAGGCCCAGCCTTCTCCACCTACCAATTTTTGTGTAGGGGTAAATGCCGCAGGATTTATAGAGTTGACCTGGGAGGTGCCAACCAATCCAGACCCCACATTGAATTATCAGATTTTTCGTGATTCCGGAACGGGCTTCGTTCTAATCGACGTAATTGGTCCATTTAACACGACCAATTACATAGATTTCACAGCCTCCACGGCTGTTGTTCATACATATTATGTCCAGAGTTTGCTTAATGGGGTAAGCTCAGCGGCCACAGTCTCACTTTCAAACATTGTATTAAATCTGAATGCCTCGGTCTCCTCTGTAGCGCAAATGAGTTGGAACAGTCCATTTCAACAAATACCGGCAACAGGAGATATTGAAATTCTCCGGAAAATAGCAGGGGGGGTATTTGAAGAATTGGTCACATTGCCATTGACTACCACATCTTTTAATGATACTTTATATGGATTTTGTGCCGATGTTGTGATTTCCTATCAGGTGATATACCATGGTGGAGATTGCACCATGGCTTCAAATATCGAAGAAAACGAATTTCAGGACACCCAGGCTCCCCCGCAACCGGTCATTGAAACGGCCACTGTCGATATCAATACAGGAGATATCATCCTTTATTGGTACCCCGTAACAGTTCCTGATTTGGACTTTTACCGGGTTCAGGATATTGATTTTGTAGCACAGCAATTTATAAACGTGGGGACGATCAACGCATCAGGACTTCCTGAGTTCGTATATGATGGCGCTGGAAATTCTGCCACGACGCTGGGAGTCATTGCTTTTGATGAATGTGGCAATGAGGCTTCATTTGGCGAAGTAGCTACCACCATGTTTGCAGATGCCACGTATACCGAATGCGAACTGGATGCCATGATTTCCTGGACTCCTTATGAGGGCTGGAGTGAGGGTGTGGAAAAATATGAGATCCGTGCCCAAATCGACGGAACGGAGGATATTGGTTTTGGTGAGGTTTCCGGCGATGTTTCGTTCTTTATGGCAACGGTGGAGCCAAACCGGGAATACTGTTTTTATATGGAAGCCCATTCCAATGGAAATCAACGCGCATCGCGCTCGAACCTCGCTTGTCTGGCTACCACTTACCCTGAAGTTAGCACGGTAAACTACATTTCGAGTGTTACAGTGGTCGATGAAAGTACCATCGAAGTAAATCTTCTTCAGGATTTAGACGCTGTGGGTACGACATATAAATTGTTTCGCGCGCGGACGGGATCCGCATTTATATCACTTGGTACGTTTTTTCAATCTTCAAATCCGGTGCTCATCTACAGCGACAATGACGTGGATCCGCGCAACCTTGTATATCAATATAAGTGGGAGGCTTATGACGGTTGTGGAGTGCTTATTTCGACGTCCAATACCAGTCAGAATATCGTGCTGTCGGGATTGGCAGATTCCAGGGAATTACGGAATTATCTCAATTGGAACCAATACATCGGCTGGGACGGCCAGGTACTCGAATATGAGATTTTGCGAAAGCTGGGCAGTGAAGATATGCTCACACCATTTGCAAATGTTTCGGCCGGTGTGCTGGTTTTTGTTGATGATGCCGAGCAATATCGTTTCGATGAAGGAGAATTTTGTTACCAGATCATGGCACGGGAAAACAGCAATAGTTTCGGTCCGGGTGCAGCATCATTTTCAAACGTGATCTGCGTAACCCAAGAGCCTGTGATGTGGATTCCAAGTGCCATTATCTTAAACGGAGCGGTTGAAAATCAAGTGTTTAAACCTGTTGCAGGCTTTATTGATTTCGACTCTTTCCGCATGGAAATAATCAACAAGTGGGGTGAAAAACTATTTAGCACTGATGACATTGAGCAGGGTTGGGATGGCTCTTATAAAGGCAATGAGGTAAGGGAAGATTTCTATCAATACATCATTACATACCGTGATGGAAGCGGGAAACCATTCGTTGAGAGAGATATTTTATATGTTTTGAAACATCCGGAAAATCAATAGTAATCAGATGATGAGAACCACAGCATTTGCTGAAAAACCGAGCCAAATATTCCTTACTTTTGCGGGAATTTATTGAGAAATAATACCAGATCGTACCATGTCTCTGAATTCCTCTAAAATACTTGGTGAAGGCCTCACCTACGACGATGTGCTTCTGGTGCCCGCTTATTCAGAGGTGCTGCCAAAGGAAGTAGATATTCGATCCAGATTTTCCCGAAATATAGTCTTGAACACGCCGATTGTTTCGGCAGCAATGGATACGGTGACGGATGCCAACCTTGCCATAGCCATGGCCCAGCAAGGAGGTATTGGTGTGATCCACAAGAATATGGGAATCGAAGCCCAATCAAAGGAAGTGCGGAAAGTAAAACGCTCTGAGAGTGGAATGATCCAGGATCCCATCACCCTGATTCGCACAGCAAGGGTGGGTGATGCCCTGCAAATCATGTCGGAACATGGCATAGGCGGAATACCGGTTATTGATGAAAACCGCAAACTCGTCGGGATAGTTACCAACCGGGATCTTCGTTTCCAAAAAGATATGGCTATGCCGGTGAGTGACATTATGACCAAAGAAAACCTGGTAACTGCCGACGAAGGGACCACCTTGAGCCAGGCAGAAATTATACTTCAGGATTACAAAATTGAAAAACTCCCGGTAGTTGACGGCGATTACAAGTTGATTGGACTCATCACTTACCGCGACATTATAAAAATTCGTCAGCACCCAAACAGCTGCAAAGACAAATTCGGCCGTCTTCGGGTAGCCGCAGCGCTCGGTGTTACGCCAGATGCGCTCGAAAGAGCTGGAGCCTTGGTAGCAGCGGGTGTGGATGCGATCGTCATTGACACAGCCCATGGTCATACCAGGGGCGTGGTACAAATACTGGAAAAAGTAAAAAGTGCCTTCCCGGAAATAGATATTGTGGTGGGTAACATAGCCACAGCCGAAGGCGCGCGCTATCTCGCTGATGCGGGTGCCGATGGTGTCAAAGTTGGTATTGGGCCGGGTTCTATTTGCACCACACGCGTTGTGGCGGGTGTAGGCGTGCCCCAATTGAGCGCGATCATGGATGCTGCTTCTGCGCTCACAGGCACTGGAGTACCACTCATTGCCGACGGTGGTGTGCGGTATACCGGCGATGTGGTGAAGGCCATCGCAGCAGGGGCGAGTTCAATAATGCTCGGCTCTATGTTTGCCGGAGTAGAAGAATCTCCCGGCGAAACAATAATTTATGAGGGCCGGAAGTTTAAGGCATACCGCGGTATGGGCTCAATTGAAGCCATGCAGAAGGGATCAAGTGACCGGTATTTTCAGGATGCCCAATCAGATTTAAGCAAGCTCGTACCCGAAGGTATTTCCGGAAGGGTACCCTACAAAGGAACGCTCGCTGAAGTGATGTTTCAAATTATTGGTGGTTTGCGCGCGGGCATGGGATATTGCGGTGCAGCGACCATCGGACAATTGAGTGAAGCAAGTTTTATACGAATTACGCATGCCGGCATCCGCGAAAGCCATCCCCACGATGTACACATCACACGCGAGGCCCCCAATTACAGTTCGAAATAATTTCTTTTAAATAAACCGACAACTACAAAACCATAGCGATGAATAGAATACTGATTTTTGCCTTTATTGCCACGTTAACCATTCAGGTTTCTGCGCAAAATGTCAATAGTCCCGTCTTGTTGAAGATAGACGACAAAGAAATTACCAAAGCTGAATTCGAAGCGATTTATAAAAAGAATAACCGCGACAGCGCGATCACCCAGGCCGACCTGGATGAGTATCTCGAACTGTTTATCAACTTTAAGTTGAAAGTGCTGGAAGCAGAAAAAATGGGACGCGATACCCTTGATCAGTTCAAAAAGGAGCTTGCAGGTTACCGCGATCAACTTGCCCGGCCATACCTCGTTGATAAATCGATAACTGACTCATTGCTTCGCGAGGCGCATGACAGAATGCAATCGGAAATTCGTGCAGCACATATTCTGATCAATATCCCGCCAGATCCTTCGCCAGAAGATACAGCAGCAGCCTACAAGAAAATCATGGATATCAAATCCAAACTTTCCGGCAACAAACAAAATTTTGAAACCCTTGCAAGAGAACTATCAGAAGATCCCAGCGCAAAAACCAATGGCGGAGATCTGGGATATTTCACCTCTCTTCAGATGGTATATCCTTTTGAGACTCTCGTTTATAATACACCTGTCGGTGAAATTGGAGGACCAGTTCGTACCCAATTTGGATATCACCTGGTAAAAGTATCCGACAAGCGTCAGGCCCGTGGTCAGGTAAATGTAGCCCACATCATGATACGCGCTGACAAAGATGATCCGGCAGAAGTGGCGGAAAGTTTGAAGCAGCGAATTGATGAGGTCTACACACGCATTCAGTATGGAGAAGATTTTGGCGAATTGGCGCAGAAGTTTTCGGATGACAGGAGTTCTGCTGTGAAAAATGGTGAGTTGCCAACATTCGGCACGGGTAAAATG
>JBBSDD010000168.1:0-6122 GCA_038249755.1 Flavobacteriales bacterium
GGGTCTGAACCGCGCAAAAAATAACAGTACCTTATCGGACAAAGAATTCAAAGACATAGACAGACAAATCACAGAATTTTACGAAAAATGCCCATAAACCCAGAAAATACGACCCCGGAAAATCCCGGCAATTTCAATGCGGAGCAGCAGATCAACGAACATCAAGATGGTCTGTCAGAATCCGCGCAGGAAAACGATCCCCTGGAAAAGAGTATTCCGGAAGGGATAGATCAAACCAACGAAGAAGGCACAGAGGTGCGCGAAGCCGTGGCCAGAATGAAAGCCGAAATTGCGAAAGTAATTGTCGGACAAGATGATATGATATCGATGATGATCGCCGCTTTGTTGACAGATGGGCATATTCTCTTGGAGGGCGTACCCGGAATTGCCAAAACGCTCACGGCAAAACTGCTGGCGCAATGCCTGGACGGGCAGTTTAATCGGATTCAATTCACACCAGATTTGATGCCCACCGATATTATCGGAACGACGATTTTTGACATGAAACGTTCGGAATTTTATTTTAAAAAAGGACCGATCTTCAGCAACGTGGTATTGATTGATGAGATCAATAGGGCACCTGCAAAAACCCAGGCTGCGTTGATGGAAGTGATGGAGGAGGAACAGGTCACGGTGGATGGTGTGACATACCCGATGCCACCACCGTTTTTTGTGGTTGCCACCCAAAATCCGGTAGAGCAGGAAGGCACTTACAAACTACCCGAAGCGCAGCTCGACCGGTTTATGTTTAAAATTCTCGCCGTGTATCCCACTGTAAGCGAAGAAGAAATGATGCTCCAGCGATTCAAAAATGATTTTTTCAACCGACAACAAAAAGAAGTCAGCAAAGTAATCGACAGCGCCTCGCTTTTGCGTTACCGAAGATTTGTGGAAAAGGTATTTATCAAGGATGAACTCCTTAAATATATCGCGCAAATCGTCGCACAAACCCGCAACAACAGCGACCTGTATCTCGGCGCTTCGCCGCGCGCCTCTATCAATATCCTCAAGGCCAGTAAAGCGATCGCACTGATGGCTGGCAGAAATTTTGTAACGCCTGATGACATCAAACGTGTGGCTTTTCCTGTACTGAACCACCGACTCATTCTGAGTTATGAACGGGAGATCGAAGGAGTGGAAATCCGGGAAATCGTCGAAAATCTGATCAAAAAAGTAGAAGTTCCGCGATGAGTGGATCCTTTTTAAAATCCTTCCACTTCACTCCCTTATTTTTCACGACGGGAGCGGCATCCGTGTTTTTATGCGCATTCGGATTTGCCTTTCCTGTCATATTTCTTGTCGGCCAGTTGGTCATTGCCTTGATGATTGCCGTGACAATCGCAGATATTTTTCTGCTCTACCGGCGTAATATCCGGATATCTGCTGCGAGAATAACCCCTAGGAATCTCGGCTTGGGTGATGATACGCGCGTTGTTCTGCATCTTGAATACCACGGAACACTTCCGCTGGATGCCCTGGTGATCGATGAATTGCCGGAACAATTGCAAATTCGGAATTTGGAGATACCCTTGAAACTCATATCCGGATGGAATACCACTCAATATACCATCCGACCCACGATGCGGGGAGTCTACCATTTTGGACGGCTTCACATTTTCATAGAAAGCCCTATACATTTTGTAAAGCGGAAAATAAGCTTACCAATCGAAGCAAATATCGCGGTATACCCGAGCGTGGCGCAGATGCACGCTGTCGAGATGCGGGCGATCAGCCGCGTGAATAACCTGTCGGGAAATAAACGGTTTCGTAGAATCGGATTGAGTTATGAATTTGAGCAGATCGCTCCATTTGTGGAAGGCGATAATTACCGGAATATGAACTGGAAAGCCACTGGCAAGACCCGGGAACTCATGATCAATCAGTATCAGGACGAGCGCAGCCAAAACATGTATTGCGTGGTGAGCAAAGGCCGGGCGATGAAAATGACCTTTAAGGGCATGTCCATGTTGGATTACGCCATCAACAGTACACTTGCCATTTCCAATGTCGGTCTCAAAAAGTATGACAAAGTGGGATTGATCACCTTTTCAAATAAAATCGGAACAGCCATCCGCGCCGATAATCGCCATGGACAATTGCAAAAGATCAACGAAGCACTCTACGCGGAAAGAGAAAGAGATCTGGAACCGAGTTATGAATTGCTCTACAGGTCGATAGACCGAATAGCTCCAAACAGGAGTTTGCTGTTGATGTTTGCCAATTTTGAGACCATGTACATGATGGATCGGGCCTTGCCAATACTCCGCAAAATCAATAAAAAACACCTGTTGGTCATGATCCTTTTTAAGGATGAAGACCTGATGGAAAAGGTGAAAAAAGAAAAAGTCGCTCTGGACGATATTTATGAAATCACACTCGCCAAAAAACATTTGAGCGAAAGAGAAGAGATAGCCGGAAGGCTGCGCCACCATGGCATTCAAACTGTGGTGAGCAGCCCAAAAGATTTATCAATCAATGTGATTAACAAGTATCTCGAACTCAAATCCCGGGGGATCATTTGATTTTATTGGAAATGAATGTCCCTGAAAAGCGGAAAAGTATTGAATGTCAAATCATTTGCCGGGGCTTTAGCCTTCGGCAAATATTGGAAGTTAATATGGGGCTTTAGCCCAATCCGGAATACCGTCTCTTGCCGGGGGCTAAAGCCACCCGACAAGTGGTGTATTGGACATGATTTTACCAAAAAAAATGTTAACTAAGCGTCAATCACTTCCCCTTTCAGATCGAGAAACTTGAAACTGAGGTAAGGCGAATCATTGTCCGGCAGAACTTTTAGCCCGGTCTTGAATTTCATCGACCATTTCATGCGCTGTGAAATCAATCCACTTTTCAGATAGGCAGCCAGGAAAGGATGCACTTTGAGCACCAGCTTTTTATGCTTGTGTTCTTCCACCAGATAACGCAGGTTGTTTTCAATCTGATCTGTGATGAGTATGCTAGCCTGAATTTTTCCCGTGCCTTCACAACAAGGACAATTTTCCTCAGTGGTAATATCTGTTACCTCACGCACGCGCTGACGGGTGATCTCAACAACACCAAATTTGCTCGGAGGCAATACGTTGTGTTTCGCCTTGTCTTCTTTCAAACACTCTTTGAGTTTTTCAAAAAGCATTTTTTGATGCGCGCGCGAGTGCATGTCGATGAAATCGATGACGATAATTCCGCCCATATCGCGCAGGCGCAATACACGGGCGATTTCCTCTGCGCATTCGAGATTGGTTTCCAGGGCGTTCTGTTCCTGCCCCCGATCTCCACCTTTCCGGCTGCCGCTGTTCACGTCGATGACGTGCATGGCTTCCGTGTGTTCAACGATGAGATATGCACCACTTTTCAGGTTGACCTGTTTGCCAAAAGCGGCTTTGATCTGCCTGTTGACACCGAGGGTATCAAAAAGGTCCTCTTTATGCTGCGTTTTGACAATTTTCTCCTGCGTTGGAGCCACTTTGCGAAGATATTCTTTGATCTCTTCAGCTATATCGTTATCGTTCACATGGATACGGGTAAAATTCGCGCTAAGCAAATCACGGAGAACCGTCGATGTTTTGTTCAGCTCACCAAGCACGCGTTTGGGCGGTGTGGCAGTTTTTAGATTTTCGTGGATGCGTTTCCACCTGTTGTGGAGATCCTGCAGGTCGGCATCGAGTTCTGCCACCTTTTTGTTTTCTGCCACCGTGCGTACGATGACACCGAAGTGTTTCGGCTTGATGCTCTGCATGAGCCGGCGCAAGCGCGTGCGCTCTTCCTGGCTTTTGATGCGTTGCGAAAGAGATATTTTTTCCCCGAAAGGGACAAGTACAATGTACCGCCCGGCGAGGGTAATTTCAGAGGTTAGTCTGGGACCTTTGGATGATATAGGCTCTTTGGCCACCTGCACAAGTATCTGCTGGCTACCGGAAACCACATCGTTGATTTTGCCATTTTTGTCAATGTCTTCCTCCATCGGAAAGTCGGAGAGGTCCGGAGTGAGTTGTTTTCCGGCCAATGTGCGCTTGACGAACTTGTTCAGCGACCGATATTGCGGTCCCAGATCAAGGTAATGAAGGAAGGCGTCTTTCTCATACCCCACATCGACGAAGCCTGCATTGAGGCTGGGAATAACACGATGTACTTTACCCAGGTAAATATCACCCACTGTAAAGTCGTGTCCTCCCTTTTCTTTGTGAAGTTCAGTAAGAACTTTGTCTTTCAAATAAGCAATCTCAACTTCGTTGGCCCTTAAATTGACAACGAGTTCAAGATTCACGAAAAAAGTATTAGATACATAAAACGAATAAAACAGCCCAACGGGGGCTGCTTTAAAAAATGTTCAGAAGATCAGCTAAATGCTTATTTCTTTTTCTTGTGACGATTTTTACGTAATCTTTTTTTTCGTTTGTGCGTGGCCATTTTATGACGCTTACGCTTTTTACCACTCGGCATGATGTCTTAATTTAAATTTGTTTATAATTCGGTCTTTAACTGATCCAGCATCCGGTGTACACCGTTGATAACGACTGTATCGGTTTCCAGGGTAAGGTATTTTTCAAGAAGCGGTATGGCCTCTTCATTTTCGTCAAGTGCAACTTTAGTTTGAGCCAGCCAAAAATACGCTTCGGGATATTTTAAATCCTGATCGTATTGGACAACTTTCTCAAAACGAAAAGATGCATTTTCAATTTGGCGCGAAGTTATGGAAAATTGTGCAAGATGCCAATGCGCATCTACCTGGGTTGAGTCTTCTTCAAGGATCGCCCTTAATATAGCGATTCCCTCCATGGGATTTTCGCCGGCCTGAACCAAGCCAACTGCTTGCATTAATTTCAGATCAGTCGGGCTGGCTTCGGCAAGGAGCTGCTTTTCAGCAGGCAACCTGGGTGCCAAAACCAGCCCGATGACCAAAATCATCCCTACCGAAACGAGCACTATCGGAATGATTCGGTGTTTCATTTCCAGTTATTTCTTCACTTTCACGTTCTTCTTCACTTTCTCTACGAAAGTTTTAGAAGGCTTGAAGGCTGGAATATTGTGCGCTGGGATAACGATAGGTTCTTTGGCAGAGATGTTACGGCCAATTTTCTCGGCACGTTGTTTAACAATAAAACTACCAAAACCTCTCAGGTATACATTCTGTCCTGATGAGAGCGATTTCTTCACGGAAGTCATGAAGGCTTCAATTGTAGTCTGTACTGCTACTTTTTCGATCCCTGTTTGTTCTGAAATTTCAGAAACAACATCTGCTTTAGTCATAGTGAATTTACTTAGGCGTGATTAATAATTAACTTTGAGTTGACGGCGCAAAGATATAGGTAAAACTCAGTACAAACAGGTCTTTTCGCTAAATTTGCGATTTTAACCTATGAGTCCTAAGGTCTTACGTGATGAATTTTTCTGAGTTGTTGATTTCTTGGTATTTAAAGCACAAACGCGACCTCCCGTGGCGAAATACGAAAGACCCATATTTCATCTGGTTATCCGAAATTATTCTGCAACAGACCAGAGTGGACCAAGGATTAAATTACTATTTAAGGTTCGTTAACACTTATCCGAGTATTGGAATGCTAGCAGCCGAAAATGAGGAAAAAATTATGAAATTATGGCAAGGATTGGGTTATTATTCCCGTGCCAGAAACCTATTAATCACTGCTAAAACGATTGTCGACATCTATAATAGCGAATTTCCAAAATCTTACCAAAGTCTGTTAAAGCTAAAAGGCATTGGGAGCTATACAGCGGCGGCTATAGCAAGTTTTGCCTTTAAACTACCGCATGCCGTCGTAGATGGGAACGTGAACAGGGTACTAGCCCGATATTTTAATATTGACACGCCTATAAACAGCACAGAGGGCAAGCGCTACTTTGAAAATCTCGCCCTGGAGTTGCTCAGCCCAACTGACCCCGACCTGCACAACCAGGCGATCATGGAACTAGGTGCCATGATTTGCACCCCGGCAAATCCACAATGTGAAAGCTGCGTCTTGCGCAATGGGTGTGCGGCATTTCAGAAAGGTACTATTGACAGCCGACCCGTAAAACTGAAGAACAAAAAAGCCCGGGTCAGACATATGCATTACATCGTGTTGGAAGATGAAAACAATCTGATTTTGCGAAAGCGAAATGAAAAA
>JBBSDD010000169.1:0-6108 GCA_038249755.1 Flavobacteriales bacterium
TAAGTGATGATCGTCCATGGGCGATACAACATGATATTCCAATCGGAATTTCCGGAAATCCAAGGCATCACGGCTCCGAGAAAATTGGCTTTGTAGAAAAATCCAAAAATTCGGATCAGGGTAAGCAGCAAAAAAACAGCAATATTGACAAAGAGAAACTGTGTGACAATGTTCCCTGTTCGGTATGCGTATTTTAAATCGTCTATTACGGAGGCCATTTTAGTATTCTCTGCTTGCGTTGTGTTTATTGTTCCAATATTTGATCAGGATGTATCCAAACAACATGCCTCCGAGGTGAGCGAAGTGTGCCACATTGTCGCCCGGTCTGTTGGCAATGCCTGAATATAGTTCAAATGCGCCATACATCATCACAAAGTATTTAGCTTTTATCGGCACTGGGAAGAAGATGAAGATCATCTTGGTATTCGGAAACATCATTCCAAAAGCGAGTAGAATACCGAAAACAGCCCCGGAAGCGCCGACTACCGGGATATTGTATAATGCATTCAGCCGGTTCATGGCAGGATCAGTGTAATTTTTACCTTCCTGCCAAAGCGCTATACCTTCCGTTTTAATTCTTTCTACGGCCTCTGGACCCAGTTCTGAAATCATGTTTTGCGCTTCGATGCTCACAATGGTGTAATGCAAAATAAAAGCGCCAAAACCCGTGATCAAATAGTAGATCAAGAAACGCTGCGCTCCCCAGACCTGTTCTATGGCCGTTCCAAACATCCAAAGCGCAAACATATTGAAGAAAATATGCATGAAATTGGCGTGCATAAACATGTGTGTCACGATTTGCCATGGCCTGAACAGGGGAGAATCGAAATAGAAGGCACCCAACAACCGACTCAGATACATTCCCTGCTGTTCCATGGCGAGCGTAGCCAGGAAGAACAAACCATTGATAATTAAAAGATTTTTGACGATTATCGGCATGTTGCCGAAAGCACTTCTTTGCTGAAATCCGCTCATCTAGGATTTAAATTTTTTATTGAGTTCATCGACGGTAAAGGTAAGAATCGTAGGCTTTCCATTGGGTGCTACCTGTGGTTGGTCGCATGCAAAAAGTCGATCAATAAGATTGATCATTTCCACAGGCCGAAGTTGCTTGCCCTCGCGTATAGAAACACTGCGGGCCATGCTTCTGGCGAGCCTGTCACGGCTGTCTGTTTGAAGTTCATTCACAAAATGTTTGTATTGTTCAAGCAAATTTTCAATCAAGGCAGCTACAGGCATTCCAACCGCTTCTGTAGGAATGCCATTCACCACTATTTCGTTTCCTCCAAAGCCATCGATGGTAAAACCCAGCCGGTGAAGGTCATCTTTCAGATCGAGCAACAATTCACAATCCGGACCGCTTATTTCAACAGTTTGTGGAAACAATTGTTGTTGGCTGCTGCCCCCTTGTTTGTAAAGAGAATCAAGCGCCTGCTCATAAAGAATGCGTTCATGCGCCCGTTGTTGATCGATGATGATCAATCCCGATTTGATTTGTGTGAGAATATATTTTCGGTGGAGTTGAAATACCGGTCGATCCTGATGGGATTCCTGACTCAAGGGTTTTTCCCGGTCCTCCCGATCAAACATGGGCTGTTGTTCATCTCCTTTTTGAGAGATGATATACAGATCTTCCCACCCTTTCGGGAAACCACCAGCCGATCTGGAAGATGATGGGAATTTTTGTTTTTCCTCCCGTTTGTTGTCGAAAGGATTAAATTCATAATCCTTTGTGGAAGGGGGTCCAATTTCAAGATTTTTCGGCATGGGCGCCACGTTGAAAACAGCTTCCTGATCGAAATCGATGGTTGGAGAGATGTTGTATTTCCCCAGACTATTTCTTACCGCACTGCGAATGATGGCGTAAATCGACCGTTCCTCCGTAAATTTTATTTCTGTCTTGGTCGGATGAATATTGACGTCAATGCTGGATGGATCCAACTGCAAATACAGGAAATAGGAGGGATGTGAATCGCGCGAAATGAGGTCATCAAAGGCAGAGGTTACCGCGTGGTTGAGGTAATTGTTTTTGATATAGCGGTCATTGACAAAAAAGTACTGTTCACCTCTCGTTTTCTTTGCGAATTCCGGCTTCCCAATAAAACCAATTACCGATACTATCGCGGTTTCCTCCTGCACAGGAACCAATCGCTCGTTGTATTTCGGGCCAAACATGCTGACGATGCGCTGCCGCAAAGGCGACTGGCGAACGTTGAACAATTCTGCCTGATTGTGAAGCACCGTAAACGCCACATCGGGATGTGCCAGACTGATCCTTTCAAATTCCTCGATGATATGCCGCATTTCTACCTGATCAGATTTCAGAAAATTGCGTCGGGCAGGGGTATTGAAAAACAAATTCTTGACTGCGATTGACGTACCATGCGCTGCAGCGTAGGGTTCCTGGGTTTGAACTGAACTGCCAGCCACGACAATACGAGAACCCAACTCGTTTTCTCTCAGGCGGGTTTTCATCTCCACGTGTGCGATGGCAGCGATAGAAGCCAGGGCTTCTCCACGAAAACCTTTGGTTCGGATGTGCCAAAGCTCCTCCGCATTCCGGATTTTAGAGGTGGCGTGCCGTTCAAAGCTCATGCGTGCATCCGTATCGCTCATGCCGCAGCCATTGTCGATCACCTGAATAAGGGTTTTTCCGGCGTCTTTTACAATCAGTTGAATTTCTGTTGCCCCCGAGTCGATTGCATTTTCCAGTAATTCTTTGACTGCCGAAGCCGGCCTTTGTACCACCTCACCAGCAGCTATTTGATTGGCCACTGCATCGGGTAATAACTTAATTATATCAGGCATTAGAGAGAGAAGTCGAATTTTCCGTACACCACATACAGTATGGCTACAATAATTCCCAAAATTAACAAAAGCCTGACGTTGGAGTTGCGTTTTTGACGGTGGTTCTCTTTTCGTGACCACGACTCGCCAATCCTTTCACGTAAGTGACTCTCATAAACTTTCCCGAGTTTTTTCTCACGCGCCAGTTCTTTCTCGATTTCCAGCCTGCGTTTTTCCAACTTCTCTTTTTGTTCGTCGTAGATGCGTGGCTTGTAGTTGAACTGCCTGTTTTCGTTGCGCGCTCCAAGTCTAAATATAGATGGTATTCTCGGTGGTTTCATCGTGGTTCAATTCTTGTGAATTTATCAAGGGCTGGTCGATGGCAAATTTAAGAAGACCTTTCGCTTTTCACTGATTTCATTGGCAATCCTTTGTGGATAAGTTGCGTTGATTTGCCATTTCCTCCCTCTTCTATGCCTTAATTTTGATAACAAATATCGCTCCATGAAGTTTCATTTGACAATCCTGACGGGTTTCATTCTTATCATATCCAGTATTGTATCAGCTCAAAAATCGGTTGATCCGGTTTTCATGAAGAAATCTTCTCCATGGACGGATTCTCTGATGAATAAATTATCGCTTGACGAAAAAATTGGTCAATTGTTTATGGTGGCTGCGTATAGCAATAAGGATGCAGTTCATGAAAATGAATTGCTTGGACTCGTAAAGGATCATAAAATTGGAGGGGTCATATTTTTTCAGGGAGGTCCTTTGCGGGAAGCGAATATATACAACAAGCTTCAAAATGCTGCGGCCCTTCCTTTATGGGTGGGAATTGATGGAGAATGGGGATTGTCGATGAGGCTCGACAGTACAGTGAAATTCCCCTACCAAATGGCCCTCGGAGCAATTGCGAATGACTCGCTCATCTATGCCATGGGCGCAGAAGTGGCGAGACAGTGCAAACGTCTGGGCATTCACATCAATTTTGCGCCTGTGGTGGATGTCAATAACAATCCGGCAAATCCGGTTATTGGGTTCCGGTCGTTTGGTGAAAACAAAGAGTGGGTAACGCGAAAATCGCTCGCCTATATGAAAGGGATGCAGGATCATGGTGTACTCGCAAATGCCAAGCATTTTCCCGGACACGGGGATACGGATACGGATTCTCATCTGGCCTTGCCTGTGATCCGACACAGCCGTCAACGTCTGGAACAAATCGAATTGTACCCATTTCGCGAATTATTTAAACAGGGTTTGGCATCTGTCATGGTGGCACACCTTTCAATCCCTGCGCTTGATAGCACCCCCAATTTGGCGAGTACGCTTTCGCCAAAAATCGTCAACGGTATTTTAAAGAAGGAAATGGGATTCAAAGGGCTTGTATTTACGGATGCTCTGAATATGAAAGGGGTAGCAAATTATTATCAACCCGGCGAAGTCGATTTGATGGCACTAAAAGCTGGAAATGACGTGTTGCTTTTTGCTGAAGATGTGCCCAAAGCCATTGCAAAAATTCGTGGGGCTATCAATGCAGGAACCTATACGGAAGCCGAGTTGAATGTAAGTGTGCGGAAAATTCTTCAAGCCAAGGAATGGTTGGGATTGAACAAACAAAGGACAGTGTCCTTGAACAACTTGTCTGCTGATCTCAATACACCGGCGGCGTTGCATCTGAAGAAAAAATTGAGCGAAGCCGCGATTACCCTTGTTCAGAATAAAAATGGGATCATACCATTGAAAAAGCTGAGCGAACGAAAAATTGCCGTTCTGACGGTTGGGGGTAATGGCACGGTTTTCAAAAACCGACTGGCCAAATACTGCACATTCGATGCTGTGGAAAGCTCCGCTGAGCCGAATGTGACTGAGGCTAAGAAAATCCGGGAATCTTTGCTGAACAAAAGCACGATCATAGTCAATATTGAAGGCACGAATAACAGGCCCGGCAAAAATTTCGGATTGTCTGCAGCGGCCATTGATCTCGTTGAATCTCTGGCTGCTGACAGGGAAGTGATTTTGGTACTCATGGGCAATCCTTATGCGCTGGCAAAATTGAAAAATCCAGGTCGTTTTGCAGCCATAGTCGTTGGCTATCAGGATGAATCCGCTTTGAGTCGGGCGGCTGCGGAGGCGGTCATTGGTGCCAGTCCCGTTACCGGAAAATTACCGGTTTCAGTAGGGAAATATTTTCCGGCCCAGACCGGGATATCGATCTCAGATGCCACCCGGATTTATTACGGTTCCCCTCTTGATTATGGCCTTGCGGCAAAATCCTTTGACCGGATCGACAGCATCGTGATAGATGGCTTGCGCCAAAAAGCATATCCCGGTTGTCAGGTGCTCGTGGCGAAAGGGGGGAAGGTGATTTACAACAAGAATTTTGGATTTCATACGTATGAAGATGTTGATCCTGTGAGATCAGGAGATATTTATGATCTCGCATCGGTCACCAAAATCGTGGCAAGTACCATCAGCCTGATGAAACTTCAGGATATGGGTAAGTTCAGTCTGGACAAAAATTTGGGTGATTATTTTCCGGAAATTCCGGATATTAATCCCTACCGAACCCTTAACATGCGACGCATCATGGCGCACATTGCCGGTTTGCCTGCATGGGTGCCCTTTTACCAACAAACCATCGTAAAAGGCATGCCGCGATGGGATGTTTACTCTCAATCCCAATCTGATGTCTACGCGCTGCGTGTTTCTCACGATATGTATATCAATACAGCTGTCAGCGACTCCATTATGACCAAAATTCTCGCTTCACCACTTCGTCCCGATACAAAGTACAAATACAGCGATATCGGTTATTTTTTTGTTCGGGATATTATCAAACGTCAAAGCGCAATGGCAATTAATGAATTTGCCAGGAAGCAGTTCTATGCACCGTTGGGACTTTCTACCACGGGTTATTTACCCCTTGATCGATTCTCCAAAGAAAGGATCATTCCCACAGAGTACGATACGTATTTCCGAAAACAACTGGTTCACGGAGATGTGCATGATCCAGGCGCTGCCATGCAGGGTGGTGTGGGTGGTCACGCGGGAGTTTTCAGCAATGCGGAAGATATGGCCGTAATCATGCAAATGTTATTGAATGGAGGAACGTATGGCGGGGAGCGATACCTGAATGAGGAAACAATTGATGAATATACCCGGTGTCAGTTTTGTGAAACAGAGTTGGACGACGATCGCAGGGGTGCTGGTTTTGACAAACCATTCCTGCAGGAGGGTCCCGGACCGACATGCAAATGTGTTTCTTTTGATTCTTTTGGTCATACCGGATTTACAGGAACCATTGTATGGGCCGATCCCGTA
>JBBSDD010000170.1:0-6067 GCA_038249755.1 Flavobacteriales bacterium
AGATGCCTTTCGGGAGGTTTGGAAGCCCTGTTTGTTCACCACGCTCACCACCATGGCCGGATTTCTCACCCTGCTTTTCAGTCCCATGGCTATTTTGCAGCAATTCGGCTTGTTCAGCGCCATCGGTATTGGCTTGAGTCTGGTTTTCACATGGCTGCTTGCTATGGTATTGCTTCCTGGCTTTACGCCAAAAAGGATTCCGCGTGACCTACACATTTCTGGATCGTTGAGCAATTATACACATACCAGAAGGAGATTTTTGCGCCCGCTGGTTGTGATGTTGGTTCTGGTGTTTGGCGCAGGAATTTTTCAGTTGGAGAACGATACCTATACGCTTGGTTACCTGCCGGATTCGCATGAAGTTGTGGTGGATCATCACCATATTGCCGATACCTGGGGACCCTATATGCCACTCGAATTGATGATCAGCACCCGGGATGGTTCGCCGCTCAAGAGTGGCAATGCATTGAAGTCATCCATTGATCTGCACAGGCTCATTCATCGCGCAGGATATAGCAACTTTTTTGGATTTACTTCGCTCTACCTGGCCGGGGGCAGGGCGTACGGACACGAAACCGACAGAATTACTGTGGCTGCAGCTCCCACGATTGAGCGTAAAATCAAGCGCCATTATCCCGACTTGTGGGAAGCCTATATGAATGAGCAGGCCAACGTCGGTCGAATTACCCTCTTTGGAGACATGCGGACAGCCGGAGAATTGGACCAGGATATGAAGACCCTGATTGAAAAGATCAACGCCCAAACCGACAGAAATCTTTTGGTGGAACCGGCAGGTTATCTGCCCCTTTATGCTGAGTTGGTTCCATACGTCACATCGAGTCAGGTGCGCAGCTTGCTGCTGGCAGCACTGTTTATCGGATTGCTCATGTGGGTTTATTTCAAGCGGTGGAAATTGGCTTTGATCGCTCTGTGCACCAATGCTTTTCCCTTGCTGGGAATGTTTGGACTAATGGGTTGGTTGGGCATTCACATTGATATCGCCACGGCATCCATCGGTGCCATCGGGCTGAGCTTTTGTGTGGACGATGCCATTCATTTTACCGCCGCCTGGCAAAACCTACGCAAAAATGACAAATCGGCGCAGGAAGCGATCGATGGTGCATATCGCAGCACAGGGAAGGCCATCGTATTTTCAAGTTTGGTACTGTGTGCTGGCTTTTCGGTGATGCTTTTGTCACCGCTTAAAACCGTGTTTTTGTTTGGGATGCTCACGTGTGTGATGGTTGTGTTGGCATTGTTTGCACAATTGGTGGTTTTTCCGTGGTTGGTGGGGGCTGTGGACAATGCGTGAAAACACGGGGACATTTCCGTTTTTTCACCTGAATTGAATGGCGATTTATTGATTGCGCAGATAGATTTTTATCTTTATGTGACCAACCAATTAAAACAACCGTTATGAAAAATGTATTAAAAACCGCTTTTGGCGAATTTGGAGTTAAAGAAGTAGCCGGACCCGGGCACGAGCCGCGCATATTGGAATATGCAACCGATATTGGATTGAATTGGGTGAATGATGATGAAACACCGTGGTGTAGTATTTTTGTGAATTGGGTTTGCAAACAATGCGACCTGCCTATGACGCGGGCGTCAAACGCGCGATCATGGGTAGAAATTGGTGAAACTGTTACTGATCCGCATCCCGGCGATGTGGTGGTGTTCTGGCGGGAAAATCCGCATTCGTGGAAGGGGCATGTGGGATTTTTTCTGGGTTATTCCGCCGACCTGAGTAAAGTATATTGTCTGGGAGGCAATCAGGGGAATTCGGTCAGCGTCGAAGCTTACGCGTCTGATAAGGTTTTGCGCTTTCAACGCATCAGTTCCGAACCTCAAAATGGCATTCCGAAGCCGGGACTGAAGTTGGGAAGTTCGGGCCCTGAGGTATTTAAACTACAGAAATTCCTGAATACGTATGGCTACAGCTGTGGGGATCCGGATGGGATATTTGGTCAAAAGACTTTCAACGCGCTTAAAGTTTTGCAGGCCGACCATGGATTGGGTGTTGATGGCGTGTATGGAAAGGGAAGTGAACGGGCTTTTATGTCGATTGGGATGGGATAAGGGCGATCGGTTTTTAGTGTTTGCCTGCCTGACGGCAGTCAGGGTTTTTAGTGATTGGTAGTGACACCGGAAATCTTTATTTGAACAAAAATTTAGTGTCAAGCTTCTGTTGGTGTCAAGCTTCTGATTGTTGAGAAGAATGCGTCTAAAAACTAAAAACTAAGACTTAGAGAATATTGATAAGATGTATGTCGAAAATGAGCACGCTATTCGCCGGTATGCCAGAACGTGGGTTGCTACCATACGCCAATGCAGATGGAATGAGCAGCTTGCCCCTGCCACCTTTTTTAAAATATGGAATTCCCAATGTCCAGCCTTCAATTACCTGGTTGAGACCGAAGGTTATTCCATCAGAATTACTTTCGTCAAAAACCTGTCCGTCGATAAAATATCCGCGATACGCCACCCGAACTGTAGAAGTCGCATTTGGGTTTTCTCCGGTGCCTGTTTCCTCATCTACGAAGTAAAGGCCATTGCCAATATTTTCGGCATCTAAATTATTATCGGCAATGTATTGGGTAATAATTCTGTCGTCAATTACGGATTGATCTTCACCTTCATCATCCTTGTTGCAATGAACCGATGCAAATGCCATCATTAAAAATAATAAAATGCGCTTCATGGTTTTTTTTGGGATATTATATGACCACAAATATACGATTGCGGTTCATGTATTTCTTCCTTTGCTTATCTGGTTAGATGGAATTATCAGCACGGGGATCCTTTTTGAGATGAAACTTTGCGCTCATCAACCCGGTTTTGTCACCATTTTTGGAAAGGCAAAAATGTCGCCAAAACCTTATTTCGTTCAGTTTTTAGCCCGCGGTTAAAACCGCGGGTTACTAAACCGGTCATCCCTACGGGATGGGGAGATTGGTTGAAGGGACTGCGACTTCGGGTAGGAAAACGGGATTTCTTTTGAAATGAAATCCCAACTTTAAACCCGATGGAGCAATTAATTCATTGCCCTGCCTGCGAGAACGATACCCTGATCAGCGGTAGGTATGCATGATATCCCCCAAATATTGCATCGCCAGGTGATGGGTTTCAATTCCATGGCCCACCTCCCGAAAACGTCTGATTTCCTTTAGCGATTTGATGTATTTTTCTGCATTGTCAATAGATTTTTGAAAAGGAAACAGCAGGTCCCGTTCTCCCAGCAGCAAATAGGTATTTACCTGCGCTTGCAATAATTCCTTGCCCATTGCATAAGGTTTTTTGGTTTTGTCTTTATAGCGGCTAATTGCGAAAACTTCGTAGTCGACGAGCTTTTTTTCTGAATCACTGCTCAGGGCATGATTCGGTTTTGAAAAGACAGCTTTGTTTAAAAACTGAGCTACATTATTTGCTGTAGGTCTTACGATGGGTAAAATATTGTAATAAAGATTTTTGAAAGAAAGCGAGAAAGGCTGCAAACAACCGGGATTGAGCAGGAATGCTGCACGGACTTTTTCGGGTGCCACAATGCCGAGTTTCATACAAATCAGGCCACCGAAGGAAGCGCCGGCTATAAATGCCTTGGTTATATTCAGTTTTTCCAAAACCTCTTTTGCCCAATGACCATAGTCCAGAGATTTGATATCAGGTGTTGCACCATCACTCAGGTTGGGCAAGCCGATGGTTTCGACCATAAATATTCTGAGCTTTTGGCTCAAATTATCCAGGCCCCGGTCCAGATCCCAGATCAAAGCTGTTGTCCTTGCACCCGGGAATATTACCAGCGTCGCAAGTGTCGGATCCTGAATGTTCAATCCCCAAATATGTGTCTTGCCTATTTGTGTCTGAATCTCAATTCTTTCATAGACCCGGCCGTTTACCTGCTCCAATTTTTTCACCCATTATTCAAAATAAGCCAGATCATTTACGGGATCTTTAAAACCGGAATTGCCTTTAATCTTCATTTCTTTGTGATGTTTAATTTCGATTAACTACTTCAAGTCTAATCGGGTTTGAATAATTTCATTTACAGGATTTGCAGTAATTTGATGTATTGAAGCAGCATAATTGTTTTGCCGTCTTTGATCTCTCCTGTTGCGATCATATGCATTGCTTCTTTAATATCTATTTCCAACACTTCAATATTTTCCTGCTCACTTTCCACACCACCGCCTTAGTTTACCTTCTTTCTCTGGTATATGCGGCAATGAAAAAATATAAAATTTCAGTAACAGAAACCGGTGACATATAAGCTTCAAAGACTTTGCGCATGTCTGTGATTTTATAACCGGTTTCTTCTTCAGTTTCCCGTTTGATACAATCTTCCGCATTGTCTTTATCCAATAATCCTGCACAGGTTTCTATTAACATTCCCGTAGCATTTCCATTTACGTAAGTGGGCATCCTGAATTGCCTGGTTAATATGACCGTTTTTTGTTCTTTGTTATAAAGGAGAATGGTGGCCCCATTTCCCCTGTCATATGCTTCCCGGCTCTGGACCTGTTTTGTTCCGTCTTTTTTAAGGTATTGATAAGTGATTTTTCTTAGTACATACCAATTATCTGACAGTACCTCAGTATTTAATATTTTTATTTGATCATTCATTCTTTCAAAGTTTTTTTCTTTTTCGGATGATTATCGGTGAATCTATGTAGACTTTGGCATGAAGGGTTTATTGATCTGAATAGATTTGAAACCCTTGTTATTTAATAGGTCATGGCCAACTCGAGGGTGAAATCCACTCCTGAGAGTACATCTTCTTTCACGTTTATGCTGTAAATATCTGGTTCGATGCCGATGCCTTCATAACTCAGTCCATTGGCACCGCGGTAATCGCCTACGCTTACGGTGATGAGCCATCCATTGGGCAATTGAAAAGGTGCAACATCCGAAAAGACACCGGAAGTGGTTTCACCCATTTGTACAACATTGTCATTTTGGCGCATGGCGAAAGTAAAGGTTTCACCTGCGCTCACGGTATGCGAAGTGGTGAGTAATATGACAGGTTTTGTATACTGACTATCACCTTCCGGCTCCACATACCATTTTAACATGTCTTCAAAATCATCATGTGCCGGACCATTTCTTTTTTTAGAAGTCATAAATAACTTTTTGGATCTCGCGAATCTGCCCGCGATATATTTGCTGAGATTGTCGCTTCCACCGCTATGGTTTCTGATATCAAAAATTATTTTATCGGTAGAAACCAAATTTTTAAGGGCTTCGTCCATGGCGTTTTTAATGTCTGAAAGATTGTCGACGTGCGCAGATACACGTATGTATCCAACGTTATCCGGCAATTTTCCGTAGCCGAAATTTTCAGTCTCTTCCTTGTATTCGATAAGATAATAATCGCGAACTGTTTCAAACAGATAGTTTTCCTGAGCCGGGATGGGTCCATTGTGTCCGCTGTTGTAATCTGCGAGGTCCGGATCGGTGGTAATCAGATTTACGTGCTTGTCATTTAACACGCTGAGAGCAGAAGCAATGACATCAAACAATTGCTCATCTGTATTTGCATCTCTTGCCTGTTGAATATGCGATTCATATACCGCATTCCAGTCGATATTGTTTACCAGAAAGAGTCCGTAGTGGGAATCGTATTTCTCCCACATGTACTGGAAGTTATTCTCATAGGAATTGTTCTCCTTTTCACCCACCATCATTTTTTCGCATGAAATCAGTGAAAGTAAAAAGGCAATCATAATACTGATGTTTTTAATTGTGTTTTTCATTTTGTTTTGTTTTAAAAATTAAATCCAAGACTAAGCTGACTGCCCGTCTGTGTGAGATGTTCTGGTCTGTAATAGTGCATCCATGAAGCTTCGTAGCCGATATTAAGTGCCGTCTTTTTTCTCACCAGCAAAGGATAGTGTACGGAAAAACGGAAGTTTTGAAAATGGTTGAGTGTTTCAACATGGTTGTTGTTTATGAAAAAACCTTCCAATCCTGATTTACCGGGAAAATTGGGGGAGTTGTGGTAAGGCATGCGGGTTACGAGCGATACAAGCGGCAATGACAGGCAGAACGCCAGCGGTTTGTCGTTCCCAAG
>JBBSDD010000171.1:0-6047 GCA_038249755.1 Flavobacteriales bacterium
CTCACCATATACATTCACGTAGTCCATACCCTTTACGGGAAAAAACCGGAGGCTGTATATACGGCTGCCGTGTTCGATATTTATTATTTTTTCATAGCCTGATTCGTACACAGCAGAGATCGTATCGCGCAGGTGGGCGTGGGTAATCCTTTCGTTTAACCGCGCTTTCCAATGCTGCAGGATCACCTGTCCCGGCGTATTGCTGTAAATGACGTGACCATCGCGGTGAATCCTGATCAATGGACGGCTGTTTTCCTGGGTAAAATTGGCGAGTTTCGCAATTTCAGCCTCCGCCATTTTCATTCTGGTAATGTCTGTATCGATAAAAAGCAGTTTGTCTACTTCTCCATTGTCATCCAGAATGGGAGTCACTGTTGTGCACGCCCAAAATTCATTGTTGTTGCAATCATAACTTTTGGCTTCATATTCCAGTTTTTCCCTGGTGGAAATCACGGAATTGATCACTTCCTGAATGCGCGGATAGTGGCTGATTTCAGCCAACTCGCGTCCCACAAAACTTTTGATTTCCTCGTGAGAATAATTGTTTTTTCGGGAATAACTCTCGTTGAGCCAGGCTATTTTACCATATCTGTCAGTGAGGAGGATGAGATTCTCACTCTTACTGAGCACGAATGAAAGCATTTCAAGATTTTCTTTTCGCGCCTCGGCCAGTTGGGCATATTCCCTGAGTTTTCTATTCGAGTCTTCTTCGTGCGAAAGAATATTTTTAAGTGAGCGGTGCGCCAATCCTCCTACAACACCCAGTGCGATAAGCGCCAGTGCCAGATCAATCAGAAATTCTTCTTTGGCATCGCCGAGTGCTACTGTGATATCTTCTTCCGCCAACACAAAACCACTGTATTCATCTGTGTAAGGCAGGGAAAGGGGGTAAGCGTACATCAGGTGTGATTTCGTCTGCGTACTTTCCAGATTGTACATCACAGGTCCGAAACCTGGACTCTCCATTAATCTGATCATATTCTTGCTTCCGTTCTCCAGTTTGCGTGAACCAGCCTGTCCGATAATTTCACAATTGCGGTCGCTGTTGCGAATGAGGATCACAGAAATACCGTTGTTGAGATTCAAAATACTGTTGACATTGTACACCCATTTTTCGAAAGAGCCCTTGATGTTGGCATATGCAATAATCTCATCATGGTCGGACTCTTGCCCGTTGAAAGTATTGGCCTCGAGTTGAAGTGCGAGTGTGCGGATCACTCCCTGCATTTTCATCATCTCCGCGGTTTCAGTGTCTTTCACAGAAGCCAGATAAGATATAGCGATGAAATATCCCGTGAGCAGTGTCATTCCCGAAAGGCAGACAAGCAGGATTTTAAACGTAATTTTCGAAATGTGGTGAGACATGTGGCGATTCTATCGACACCACATACGCGACAAATGTTAAATGGTTAACTTTTGGATATTGTTATCGGGCACCTTGCCGGAAGGCCGAAATGGCTTCACGGGTAAAATCGCTCAGCACCAGTTCACCGCTCATGGCAGCGCGTTCTGCGAGGAGGGCATCCCAATTTTCTGTTCCCGACCAGAATACCTGCTTGAGTTTGGCCATGGCTTCTGGATTGCTTTCAGCCAGTTTCCTGGAAAGGGCATCCACGGCGGCATCCAATTCTCCCATGTTTGAAAACAAATCATTGTAAAGTCCCTTTTGCTGAGCCCATTGGGCCGATTGCCATGCGGTGGCATTGATAGAGAGCTGCGACATGGCCGCAAGCCCCAGTTTGCGCTCCACGGCGGGTCCAACCACAAAAGGTCCGATGCCCACAGAGAGTTCACTCAGTTTGATAGACGCTGTATCCATTGCAAAACAATAATCGGCTGCTGCCGCCAATCCCACGCCACCCCCAACTGTTTTGCCCTGTACGCGACATATTACGAATACCGGAGCTTTGCGCATGTTGTTGATCACACGCGCAAATCCGCTGAAGAATTTTTTGCCTTCTTCCATATTGGAGATGGACATGAGTTCGTCGAAACTTGCGCCAGCGCAAAAGGCTTTTTCACCTTCCGATTTCAAAACGATTACCCTGACCTTTTTATCGCTGCCAGCATGTTCTATCGCGTCAGCAAGTTTGTTCAACAGAATACCTGGCAGGGAATTGCTCGCCGGATGGTGAAAAACAATGGTGGCAACTCCATTTTGAATATCCGTATGTACGTCTCCGTTTTTCTCTTGGTGCATGGCATCAGCTTTAAAAGTTTCGCGGTGCGAAGATCAAAATTAAATTCTATTTCAGGGATGGTATTCCAGCCCCGCACTAAGTGAAGCCAGGTTGAAGCATCCGATCAACAATATAGGTCATTTGGCGATAAGCCAAACAATAGAAACGGTCTTGGAGATTTGAATTTTTTCCGGTGTCAATTGAAGTTCCGCGTCGCCCGAAGATTCTTTCGCGTAAGCCATATTGTCGTGGCGCATCAACACAGGATCCATGCCCTGGCTGTATCCGAAATTGACTTCCTGAACGGTGACCAGTTTCAATTCCAATGATTCTGCAATGATTCCGGCTTTGTAGGAAGCATCGGCAATGGCACTCTTGATGGCCTCTGCGAGAATTTCCTGCTTTTGTTCTTCCGTCAAAGAAAAGGACACCTGATATCCAAACTTGAAGCGTTCATCCTTCATGGTATTCATGATATCAGTGAGCTTCTTGTCTGTGTGGGGTAGGTCGATGGAAACATTAATCTGCCCGATATAACCGTCGAGCTTGCGCTCCCGCTCTAAGTACACGTAATTTTCGCTGATATTCAAGCGGCTTGCAGTGATGGCAATTTTATCCACCCCGTTTTTAACCAATGCGCTTTGAAGCGCGTTGTAGGTATTGATCAGTTCATTAGAACATTCCTCATAACCGGCAGCCCTGATTTCAATGGGGATGCGCACATTCATTTCTTCGGGTACTTCAAAGAGGGTGGCCTCTCCCTGCACTTTGAGCAGATTGCCATGCGGCTGCGCAAAACCCGATTCGGAAATCAGCATGATCAGGGAGCAAATTGTGATGATAATTTTCATAATTAAAAGGTTGTGTTGGATTTCAGGCGGAATATCAAAAGAAGGACCAGAAATGAAAATGAATGAAACAAAACTACGTAAAACACGAAGCCCGGAAATAATTCCGGGCTTCGTGTGCTATGAAACGTGCGTTTAGGGCTATGAACCAATTCGCGGGGTGAATGTAGTGTGTTTTTATGTAATCCTCCCAATTTCTGCAATGGTTTTTTTAAGAACTGTCATATTTCTTCGGTTAAAGCTGTATTCAACTTATTGCCAATGAGGTTAGAGGTTCGCTCTGACTAAAATTTAATACCTGCGATCAGCTGTCGGAAGCGTGCTTTTAATCATCTCTGGCGGATCGATCAGAATTTCACCCCTCAAATAAGTGAACGCCTCACCTGTCAGAATAACGCGATCACCGTTCAGTGTGCACAAAATATGTCCCATTCTGCGCGAAAGTTGCTTGGCCGAAAAGTTTTTTTTGTTCAGTCTGTTGGCCCAAAATACTGCGAGGCTGGTGTGGGCAGAGCCTGTGGCAGGATCTTCATTGATGCCCACAGCCGGACAAAAGAAACGTGAGACAAAATCGGTATCTGTGCCCGGGGATGTCACGATAATTCCACGGACGGGAAGGTTTTTTATTAAACCGTAATTTGGGTCGATGGACCGAATATCTTCCACCGAGCCATAGAGGAGTAGATAATCGGTTTTTCCTCTCCAAACCTCCAATGGCTGTTTGCCAATGGCTTTGATAAAATTAAAAGGCATATCGACCTCCTGCAATTCATCAGCCGGAAAGTCCATTTTGTATTTTCCATCTGCAATGCGCGACACCGTTAAAATCCCGGATTTTGTAGAAAATGCTATTTCACTTTGTTGATAAGCCATTTCGGTGAAAATCACGTGGGCGGCGGCCAACGTCGCATGACCACATAAATCGACCTCTGCCTCGGGTGTAAACCATCGCAGATCAAAACCACCATCATTTTGGGAAAAGAAAGCTGTCTCAGAAAGATTATTTTCTGCGGCAATTTGTTGCATAAGCGGGGCATTGGTCACCGCATTTAATGGACATACAGCGGCGGGATTTCCCGAGAAAATACCATTTGCAAAAGCGTCTACCTGATAGATTTTAATTGACTTCATTCTATTTTACATTAAATACTTGATCGGATTATATCAATGATTACAGGCTTCAATCCGCTGAAAAAGAATTCCACCGCAATCACCATGACGATAAGACCCATTAATCGCATGAGCACGCGGTTACCGGTTTCACCAAGGCGCTGACTGATTTTTGAAGAACCAATCAATATGATCAATGTAAGCAGCAATACGAAGCCTACCACGGCAATGAGGGTGGCTTGTTGGGCAAGATTTGTTGTGTCTTCCATCATGACGATGATATTGGTGATGGAACCCGGCCCACATATCATCGGGATGGCCAATGGAGTGACAGATATATCTGTCACATAAGATTTCGTTTCTGAAGCTTTCACTTTCACTTTCGAAAGCCTGGCTTGCAACATATCGTAGCCCATCATAAAAAATATGATGCCCCCAACAATTCTGAAACTATTGACGGATATACCGAAAAACTGAAATAAAATCTGTCCGGTAAACGCGAATCCGAGCAAAGTTCCAAAAGCGACAAGCACAGCCTTGATGGCAGTACGCTTTTTCTGCGCACTGCTTAATTCGCTGGTCATTGTCATGAAAATGGGCATGGTGCCCAGCGGGTTGATCAGTGTAAAAAAGGAAGTAAAAGCCAGTATGGCGGTATTCAGAACGATGTCCATGTGCAATTTTGAGGATGTAAAATTACCATTCTTTGGTCGTCGTCCGGTGATTTTTAGAATGGATCATTTATAGAAAGGAAATGACATATGGGTTAAAAGCGTTTTACTCAAAGAGAAAAAATATGTCATTGGCACAAAGCGCGACTACCCGATACAATTCACTTTTTGTTCAGCCTTCCAGACTGTGCAACGATTGCGTTTTGTAACCCCATACGCAAGCGTATGGGGTTAAGCATGGTTTGGCGCTGCGCGCCAGGATCCCACAAGTACCGAAACTGCACCTCCCTTTTGGTCGTGTTCACAGAGCACGGAGTGCTCAACCATACTCAACCCCATGCGCAGCTTGGGGTTACAGCTATCCTACCAGAACGACCACACGAAGTGCGGCACAATCCGAGGTGTAGGCAGGGAGCCTATGATTCATGCCTTAAATTTTTCCTGTATCTTATGTTTCAGAAACAAATAAAGAAGATCAATGTCATTGGCATAGGAATATTGAATACCGGTGCATCAACCCCTGAAATATCAAACGTGCGCATGGAAGAGGGATGGCTGCGGCACCATACCTTGTCTGAAAGTAGAACACATCCGACAAGATTAAAAAGAAAAAGGAGCGACTATGTCGCCCCCTCTTCAACCATCAACTCGAACCTAACGATAAAGGTTCCTATTCAATGCCCACCTCTTTCAAACGAAAAATGCTCAACCTAAATTCGAATGAAATTGGCGAAATGGACAACGAAGATTTTTAACCGGCCATGGCCAGGGCAATTTTGTTCTTCAAGCTTTTGGTTATTCCTGTGCGCTTGATGTATGTTTCCACCGGATAGATATATTCTTTTACTCTGTTTTCGGTGAGGCATTTTACTTCTATAATCTGCGAACAATCCTTGCTCAAATATAGTTCTACCACGCTTCGTTGATTGTTAATAACTTCTATCAGTTTATTTTCCATAATTCCTTTGTTTTTTGATGAGTTCAAATATAATTCCTGCAACTGGGATCAAGACAAATTTTGTAAATACCCTAAAAAAAATGAAATTTGTTTAGATTTGTGAAGCATATTTTGAAAATATTCTAGTTTAAGATCAATTTAATGACAAACAAAATAGACGAAGTCGATTGCGAAATCATTCTGAAACTCATTGACAATGCCCGCAAACCTTTTACTGAGATAGCCAAAGAGATGCTCGTTTCTACCGGTACTGTACACCAACGGGCAAGAAAACTCGAGA
>JBBSDD010000172.1:0-6014 GCA_038249755.1 Flavobacteriales bacterium
AACACAAAAAATAAAAATTAACCAATCAGTCAGATCTCTTTTTTGGCTCTCACTGATCATTTTTCTTGGATGTTTGATCTTTCTAATACTCATGTTATATCAGTTTCCATCACATGATTATTATTTTCTCGACACATTTTTTTTACCAGTTTTATTGTTGCTTATTCTTTCGATTTCTTTGATCCCAGACAAATATTCAAAACATTCTGCTCACGCTGTTGCGGGAGTGGTTATTGGTTTTATTTTTATTCATCATGCTTCAAACCTCCAACAGCAGCGCAAGAGCACAGATCATTGGGATACGATTGCTGCTACGACCAGAAATTTCACGAATTCCTCTGTTTACCTGTCCGAACTGGATATTTCAAACGATTCAAAAATCCTTGTTTTTGGCGCATATGCTCCTAACATACCATTTATACTCATGAACCGAAAGGGCTACGCGGTAATGGCTGCTGACAGAAAAATAATTCAAAAAGCCCTGAGCTGGGACTTTGATTTTGTGATCATTCAAAACGAATTTTTTCTTCCCGACATCTATTCGGTTTATCCTGAAATTCTTTCCCAAATCTCTAAAAAATGGGACAATGGCCGTATTTCAATTTGCCAGCGCAACTATACGGACACAGTCCAAACAATAACTCAATTTCTGGGTCTTGAAAATCAGACGCCTTTGTTGGAAGAGTTTTTTGATTACGAGTCGGCTCAGAAACCGGGGTGGGAAAATATCAAGTCAACCACCGAGAAAATTTATTCGGGAAATCATTCGGGGAAAATAACAGAAGATATGGAGTATGGCTTAACATTCAAAACCAGTAATTTGACAGCTATCGAAAATCGACATAGCTTTTTGCTGCTCGAAGCATTTCTTTTGCAGGAAGTGCCGGGAAATGTTGAAATGATTGCTTCAATTTCAGCGAATGGTGAAAACGTGTTTTACAAGTCATATCATCTCGGAAATTTTTTAAACCAGCAAAATACCTGGGAAAATGTCAACTTAGTATTTTCATTCCCGCCTGTGAAGTCAAGCGATTATGAATTCGCCGTGTATGTTCTGAACAGCGGCAAAAAATCATTTTATATCGATGATTTTAAATTCAGCATGTACTGAAATGCACGCCCGCTCAATAACTTTGAAATGGTTGTAATTCAAGATTCAGGCATCCAATTTGTCACGGCCTTAGCCCATTGGTTCATCCGCGGCTCCATTACCTCCCAAATCTTTACCTTCGCAACTTTCCAACCTTATTTTAAGACACGTGATTTTTCCCCTCTTCACCCGGCAGAAAGATACCAAATCCCAGTTTTTAGCTTCCTTTCAAACAGGGATTTCGCCTGTGATTTTGATTTGTCTGCCTTTGTTATTTCTTATCACATCGTGCGACAGAGACGCCAATTTCGATTTCAGCGATCAAGGGTATGAAAAAAGTCTCACCATCAACCACGCCACAGGACTCAGAATCTGGAAAATTTCGGATGGTTTTCGCGTTCAGGTGCGCAATCCACAGGATACGAGCGAAGTGTTGGGTACCTATCTGCTTTCGCAAAATCCGGATGCCAGTCCCGACTCTATACCCTACACGGCAAGGGTGCAAATCCCGGTGAAAAACGCCGCTCTCAACAGCACCACCTTTGTCCCGTTTTTCAGCAAGATCAACGAATCGAACCGTATAGGTGGCATTACTTATACCGATTTGATCGTGAATGAGGATATTAAAACGCTCATCTCAGCCGGGGAAATTGTTGAACTGACTTCCGGCGGCGAATTGGATTATGAAAAAGTGCTGGCCCTCAACCCGGACATTTTTATGGCTTACCGATATGGAGAGTCGAATTTCGAGCGGTACATCGACAAAGGTATTCCCGTGGTGATGAACATGGAATATCTCGAAACCTCACCTTTGGGTCGCGCAGAATGGATCAAATTGGTGGGTTGCCTTACCGGCAAATACGATGAATCGGTGAAAATTTTTGAACGAATAGAAGATGAATACAGGGACCTTCGTGAGCTTGCCTCAAAAGCGGATAGCCAGCCTCGGGTTTTCACAGGCATGACCTATGGCAGCAATTGGTTTGCGCAGGGAAATAAGAGTTATGTGGCCCAATACATACGCGATGCCAACGGAATATACAGTTTCGAGCACATCGAAGGTCATGGCAGCAAAGAAGTGGATATTGAAACCGTATTTCAGGTCATAAAAGATGCTGATTACTGGGGTATGGTGGCTTCCGGAGAATTGAGCTACCAGAAAATTCTCGATACCGACAAACGATTTACCCAGTTTGCCTCGTTCAAAAAAGGTCAAATCTTTGCCTGCAATACGGCAGAAGTAGATTATTTTGGAGACGCCGTGATGGAGCCGGAAAAAATTCTCGCTGACATGATTGCCATTATTCACACGGATCTGATGCCCACGCACGAATTTTCTTATTTTTCTCCCGTCACCAGGTAGAGCGCTGTATTTTTCTCCGCTTATCTTTGCAGCCATGCGTGCGAATAATAGCTGGCTCTGGCCTGTTTCCATTCTTGTTCTTTTGTTTTTGTTTTTGCTCAGCATTCTTGTGGGAACCGTCGCTATACCTCCACGCGAGATTTTTCAGGTGCTTTCGGGCGGTGAAGCCGAGCGGCTTTACCACGCCATCATTGTCGAGTCGCGTATACCGAGAGCGGTGACGGGATTGCTTGCCGGTGCAGGACTTTCGCTTGCGGGACTGCTCATGCAAACACTTTTCAGAAATCCACTCGCCGGACCATCTGTCATGGGTCTTACATCTGGCGCCAGTCTGGCAGTTGCCATCCTCACACTTGGTTCTGCGGCCATCATGATGTCACCATACAGTGTGGTGGTGGCAGCCATTGTTGGGTCGACATCCGTACTCATAGTTATCCTCATCGTTGCCCGAAAATTTGCAGATATCGCCACTGTTTTAATTGTGGGTTTGATGCTGAGTTTTTTCACCTCGGCCATAGTCGGTTTTCTCCAGTCCATATCCAGCGAAACAGCGCTCAAGAACTTTGTTTTCTGGGGTTTTGGTAGTTTCGCCAATGTGTCGACAGAACGATTGCCGATTTTTGTGATCCCGGTTGTATTGGTTGTTGCGTTTTCTCCGGCACTTATCAAATCGCTCAATGCACTTTTGCCAGGCGAACTCCACGCCCGTGCCATGGGCATTCAGGTGCCGCGACTGCGTTTTTGGATTATGCTCGCCACGGGCATTCTCACGGGTGTGATCACCGCTTTTTGTGGACCAGTTGCTTTTATTGGTTTGGCGGCACCCCACCTGGCACGTTTGGTTTTTCGCTCCGTTGATCACCGGCTCATCTTACCCGGCTCGCTCATATTGGGAGGTGCACTGGGCCTTGCCTGCGATATTATTTCCCGGCTACCCGGTCTTCCGGGCGCGCTTCCGCTAAATACCGTTTGTGCCTTCATGGGTGCTCCGGTGGTGGTCTACCTTATTTTTGCCGGAAGGAAAAGAAAGCTGCTCTTATGAAAGCCATGATAGCAGAAGATATTACCGTTGGATACGTTTTGCCAGGAGGCAAAATCCGAAACCTCGTGACCGATTTTCAACTATTGCTGGAAGCCGGAGAAGTGCTCGCAATCATCGGAGCAAATGGCGCTGGAAAATCAACCTTGCTCAGAACGTTGGCCGGTTTGCAGAAACCCCTTTCCGGGAAAATATCATGGCTGGAAAAACCGCTGCAAAAGATCGATACGTCAGACAGACCAAAAATGGCCGCTGCCCTTTTTCGCGAATTTGCCCGGGTGGAAGGTTTTACCGTTCGCGATTTGGTGGGCATGGGGCGCCATCCATACACGGGGTTTTTTGGCAAACTCAATTCCGCTGACCACGAAGCCATTCGGGAAGCGCTCGAAAAAACAGGGATTGTACACAAAATAGACAATCAATCTGGCACGCTCAGCGATGGAGAATTTCAAAAAGCCATGTTGGCCAAGATGCTGGCCCAGCGCGCTCCATTGATGTTTCTCGACGAACCCACCACCCACCTCGACCTCCCAAGTGCCCTGGAATTTTTACACCTGATCAACCAAATCGCACACACCGAAAAGCGCACCGTAATATTCAGTTCACACAACCTGTCTCTGGCATTCAAATTGGCCGATCGGGTGCTCCTGCTCGCAGGCGACGGGGAGTACGCCTTGGGAACGCCCGCCGGGATATCCGATCATCATTTGCTCTGCAGCTTTCTTCGCTCCAACGAAGTACGCGTGGAAAACGGAAATTTAATCTTTGACCTGAAAAAAACATGAGGGTTACTATCATTGGTTTGGGTTGGTTTGGATTGGCGCTTGCAGAAAAACTTGCCGGCGATCATGTGGTCAGAGGTTCCAAAACTTCCGCAGAAAGTGCAAAGGCCGTTTCTATTCCAGGGGTGGAAGCTTATCCTTTGGTGTTGAATCCCGGGCTGATTTCCGATCATGTGGACCATTTGGCGGAAGCCGACTGCCTGGTCATCAACATTCCTCCCGGACGTAGGGATGCAAATGCCGATTTTTATCGGGAACAGATGGAGGCGCTTTATCAGGCTTTCGCGAAAGCGGACATTGCTCATCTCATCTTCGTTTCATCCACCGGCGTTTTTGGAGAAACTCAATTGGACACGGATGAGGATACGCTTCCGGAACCGACCTCCCTTTCGGGAAAAATTTTGCTGGAAGCGGAAAATTTTTGGATCGACAATTTTCCGGGGCGTGTATCCATCATCCGACCTGGCGGATTGGTGGGTGGCAACCGGCATCCGGCGCGTTTCCTTTCGGGAAAAGTTGACGTAGCTGGAAAAAACCATCCGGTAAACCTCGTTCACCGCATTGATCTCGTAAATCTTACCACATACCTCATTGAAAATAAAGTGAACCGGACCATCTTTCACGCCATTGCAGATGGTCATCCACGAAAACAGGAATACTACACCCGGGCCGCCCAAAGAACGGATTTGCTTGTGCCCATTTTTAACGAAAGTGATACCAGTCATGGCCGCAAAACTGAAGCTTTAAAAACCAAATCCATTACCGGACTCAACTTTCAATACAACGATCCCTATGACATGTTTTAAAAACTGCTGCGCGCTTTTGCTCCTTCCATTTTTCTTATCCTGTGATTCCGAAAAAACTGCTTCATTGGAGGATTTATCCTCTTTTGTTGGCACCTGGAGGCTCGATGAGGAAGGCCGAAATTATACCGAAACCTGGGTTCTGGATGGGGAAAGACTCGATGGCTCAGCTGTCGAATTGGTCGGGACCGACACCGTCTTTTATGAAGAAATGACCGTTTTCGAAAGGGGAGAAGACGGCTGGGTATTGGGCGTCACTGTGGCTGATCAAAACAACAGCAGCACGGTTTTTTTCCGTCTTGTGGAATTTCGGAAAGGTTATTTTCAGTTCGAAAATGCGGCACATGATTTTCCCAAACGAATCATTTACGAAATGAAAGGGTCTGATCGCATGGAGACACGCGTGGATGGGGGAGAAGAGGGAGATCAAATTCTTTATTTTGCATTTATACGGAAGAAATAATCCCGACTTTTTTATTGGCTTTCCGGCAAATCTGGTATCGGGTAAAATTTTCTTTTGCTGCTTTTAGTGACAGACGTTAGAAAATATTACTTTCGTTCTAATCAACCCAAAACCAAAATTTTGACCATGAAACCAACCATTGTATCACTCGCCATTGCAGGCGCAGTTTTCGCGGCCTGCAACCCTACTCCTTACGAAGTAAAAAGAGAAATTCTGATCGACGCTCCCGTCGATGTTGTGTATGCTGAAGTAAATAACTTCAAAAATTTTGTCGTGTGGTCACCCTGGGAAGATATGGATCCGGAAATGACCAAAACGTATGAAGGACCAGACGATGGGGTGGGTGCCAAATACAGCTGGGTAGGCAACGATAGTGTAGGTACCGGATACATGGAAATCACCGAAAGTGTTCCAAATCAAAGGGTGGTGAGCAATTTGGTTTTTACCGAACCCTGGGAATCAGAATCTGTAAAT
>JBBSDD010000173.1:0-6003 GCA_038249755.1 Flavobacteriales bacterium
CCATTCACTACCTTTAATTTCTCGGGATATGGATAATACAATGTGATTTGTTCGCCTGCCGTGCCATCGGTCAGTTGTACATGTCGCAGAAAGTTTCTGCCATTTTTGCGGTACACCGCATAAAATGTCTGGTCTACCCGATCCTGAATAATCAACTCTGCAAACTTCTTATCTCGCATCTTATGATAAGAAATGGGTATTGAATCCTGAGCAAATCCCGCGGTGTCATGTATAAAAAGCCAGTCATTGTGGTGATCGAATATGAATAGATTTTTCGAATCAGAAAATGCCGGAGCATACAGCGGATGGTAATACAAGCTGTTCTGGAATCCCGTCATATATGCCCCGTATATTTCTTTATCGATTCCGGTCTTTTTTTCCAGTCGTATGGCGCGCAGCTTGTCATAACCCGACATGTACTTGTATTCAGCGCGAAAAAGCTCCATGGTAAATTCATCGCGTATGGTTCTGATTTCCGACTGGCTATCCGTATTTTTCGCTTTCGCAAAATGGGTAAATTCCGGGTAATCGCGTGTGTAGTTATCAAAAAACCAATGCGTGGATGAACATGCATTCAAGGGTTCAATTTGGCTTTTAAATATATCCGCTTCTACGGATGCGAGTAAGATTTCATGTCCATGAAAACTGATGTGCTTGCAGAAATCTTTTCCAATCAGGAAAAACTGGCCCAATGGATCGCGGTAAAGTTTAGAAATGAAATCGGGCAGTGCCTTTCGGCAAATTACTTTTCCGGAAGGATCGACCAGTTCCAGATGACAACCGATGTATAATGGCGTGCTGGCGTCTTCCTGCCCCCGCACCATTTTCCATTTTTCATAAGTGAGCACGATGAGCGTATCGCCCACAAAGTCGAAATCGAAGACGTGTTCGGAGGGTGGAGTGTACACGCCTATTGGTTTATCCGAAATTTCTACTTCCTGTAATTGGGTGCTTTTGGGGTGCATGGACAAATGGAGCGGACTGCCTGATATCTGCTCAGGAGAAATGAACAGGTTTTCGTATCCGATATGTGTAATGGATACTGTGTCTTTGTGTCCGCATCTCAGGTAAAAACGTCCCGACCGATCCGTAACAAATGTTTTTGAGCCGCATGTGAGATGGGCTTTGTAGATAGGCTGACCCGTAACAGCATCACTCAGCGTACCTTCGCACGATACGTTTCCCTGCCCCAATATTCCGGAAGCAACCCAGCAAAAGCATATGGCCATCAGAAATCTCATCACTAAAGGGATGTTTGTTATCCGAAATTTCCATAAAATCTAAGTGCTTTTTTTTCTTAAAAATTTCTGGAAAGACGAAAGGTCGAAATGAAATGAGGAAGGGTCGGCCTGGTAAATTGACGAAGTATAAATTGATCCAATATCAAACCTCAAGAGACACCTTCAAAAGAAATGCGTTAAATCAAAATTAATCCATCCCTGTTCGGTCAGTGTATTTCAGGCATGCCCAACTTTGTACCTTGTACTTTGTACCTTGCACTTTATACATCCCTCACACCCAACTCTCCCAGTACTTTCCATCACTCAATTCCAATCCCTGCCGCGTAAGTTTCAACGGCTTAAAAGTATCCACCATCACAGCGAGTTCATCCGTCTCGGTTTTGCCAATGCTTCGCTCCGTCGCTCCGGGGTGCGGCCCATGTGGAATGCCTGCCGGATGAAGGGAGATATGCCCCGGCCCGACATCATTGCGGCTCATAAAATCGCCATCCACGTAATAGAGTACTTCATCTGAATCGATATTGCTGTGGTTGTAAGGCGCGGGAATGGACTCCGGATGGTAATCGTACAACCGGGGACAGAATGAACAGATTACAAATCCTGCTGCCTCAAATGTCTGGTGCACAGGCGGAGGCTGGTGTACCCTTCCGGTAATGGGCTCAAAATCATGGATAGAAAAGGCGTACGGATAATTGTATCCATCCCAGCCGACGACATCAAAAGGGTGCGTGGCATAGGTATAGGGATGTAATTGATCCTGTTTTTTGATCTTGACCAGAAAATCTCCCTTTTCGTCGATGGCTTCCCGAAAGGCCGGCCGGCGAATATCGCGTTCACAAAATGGCGCGTGCTCGAGCAACTGCCCGAAATAATTCCGGTAACGCTTGGGGGTATAAATCGGGCTGAAAGCCTGTACGATAAAGAGTCGGTTGTCTTCAGAATTAAACTGAATCTGGTAAATCATACCACGCGGCACCACCAAATAGTCGCCATAGCTGAAAGAAAGGTCACCAAGAAGGGTTTTCAGCACGCCCTCCCCTTTGTGAATAAAAATCACCTCGTCGGCGTCCACATTTTTGTAAAAATAAGCAGTCATGGATTTACGCGGTGCGGCCAATTCGATGTAACAATCATTGTTGACCAGCACGGGCACGCGGCTCTCGAGATAGTCGTCTTCGGGTGTGATATTAAATCCATGCAACCGATGAGATTTCATATTTCGGTCGACGGCGATATCAGGCGCCACGTTCACCGGCTCGCCCATTTTCTTTACCTGCGTAGGTCGGTGAAGATGGTAAAGCAATGATGACATTCCGGTAAAACCTTCTGTACCAAAAAGCTGCTCGTAATGCAAACTGCCGTCAGATTTTTTGAAAATCGTGTGGCGCTTATGGGGAATTTTTCCGAGTTGATGGTAAATAGGCATGTGGTAAAATTGAAGTTGTATGACAAATATACCAATTCAAAAAGGCCAGAACTGATTTAAACCCCGAACAAAAAAATGAAATGCAAAGCCTTTCGCACCACACCACCGATTTCCGTAAATTCGCAGCCTTAAAACCAGCACTCTTTCATGTCAGATAAAATTCTCGTCATAGGCGCCTCAGGACAAATTGGTACAGAACTCGTGCTTGCCCTGCGCAAAATCCATGGAAATAATCAGGTGATAGCCTCTGACATTCATGAAAGTGTGCAAGGCGAACTCTCCGATGGCCCCTATGAAAAAATCAATGTGCTGGATGCCGCACGACTTGGCGATGTGGTGATGAATCACAAAACCACCGAAGTGTATCACCTGGCGGCACTGCTTTCCGCTACAGCGGAAAAAAATCCCGCGCTCGGTTGGGATTTGAACATGACCGGACTTTCCAATGTGCTCGACCTGGCCCGTGAGGGATATATCAAACGCATTTTTTGGCCGAGTTCGATCGCCGTATTTGGACCAAATACCCCAAAAAAAATGACGCCACAGCGCACCATTATGGAGCCAACCACCGTGTACGGCATTACAAAAGTGGCTGGAGAAAGCTGGTGTGAATATTACCACAAACGCTATGGAATTGATATCCGCAGCGTCCGGTTTCCCGGAATTATCGGTCATAAGAGCGCACCAGGCGGAGGCACCACCGATTACGCTGTACACATATTTCACGAGGCCTTAAAAAATCAGTCCTACGATTGTTTTCTAAGCGCTGACGCTGAACTGCCCATGATGTACATGGATGACGCTTTGAAAGCCGTATTGGAAATCATGGCCGCTCCCAACGAAAATATAAAACTGCGCACGAGTTATAATATAGCCGGAGATTCTTTCACACCCGCAGAACTCACCCGGGAAATCCAAAAACACATTCCGGAATTCACCATTACCTATACGCCCGATTATCGCGACCAGATCGCGCATAGCTGGCCGGGCAGTCTTGACGACAGCACGGCACGAAGCGATTGGGGTTGGAAACCCGAATTTGATACGGCGGCGATGGTGAAGGATATGTTGCTCAATCTGCGTGGGGTCGTGGCTTGAAGCCAAAACCTTTTCTTTACATTTGGCGTAAGCCGAATATACTTTTTGAGCATGTTTCCCCTGAAAGCATCCAAATTCATTTTTCTTTTTATCCTGTTTTCTATCGCTGGCACTGACTTTTTTGCACAGGATGGCGGTGCAACCATTGCAGAAAATTTTACAGATGAAAAAGGTATCAGACAGGGATTCTGGCGAATTACCGGTGCAATCAGTGATGAGGCCGACTATAAAAAGTCGCAGGTGGTAGAAGAAGGAACCTATGAGGACCATAAACGACAGGGGACCTGGAAAAAATACCATCCATCGGGATTGGTAAAAAGCGAGATAAACTATGTAAACAATCTTCCCCGAGGCGCTTATAAAGTCTATTACATCAACGGAAAACTCGAAGAATCCGGAGATTGGCAGGGGAATAAAAATGTAGGGATTTTCAAACGCTACCACGAAAATGGCAAGCTTGCCCAGGATTTTACATTTACATCCAATGGAAAAAGAGACGGGATTCAGACGTATTATTACGAAAATGGCAAGGTTCTGATGACGGTGGAAATCGAAGATGGTGTGGCCAACGGACTGCTGAAAGTATACTATCCGAATGGCGAACCGAAAGAAGAAAAACGACTTGTAAACGGAGATGTAGAGGAAGGTAGCCAGAAAACCTACAAAACAAAGAATCCCGGAAATATCACCGCTAAAACCCCTGAACTGCCCAAACAGGAAACCATTCCCAACAAAACAGACAAACCAAATCTGGAAGAATTTAAACAAACCGGATTCAATACCCTCTACAACCGCAACCAGCAAATAACGCAGGTAGGCGAATTTAAAGAAGGCCGTTTGTGGAATGGCAAGTGGCACCGATATGATGAAAATGGGCTGCTGCGCAAGGTGGAGGTTTTTAAAGAAGGCCGCTTCATCGGATACGGCATCTTAGAGGACTCCAACAAATAATTAAATTTGCCGGTTAATACCGATTCAATCTTGATAGAGAGCCAACTAAAAATTTACAACAGCCTTAGCCGGCAAAAGGAAATTTTCGCACCAATCAGCCCGCCACGTGTGGGACTGTATGTATGCGGGCCGACCGTATACAGCGATGTACACCTGGGCAATGTGCGCTCCTTTCTGTCATTTGATATTGTATTCAGATACCTGTCCTTTTTGGGTTATAAAGTGCGCTATGTGCGAAACATCACTGATGTAGGACATCTCGTGGACGACGCCGATGAAGGAGAGGATAAAATCGCCAAAAAAGCGCGTCTCGAAGCATTGGAACCCATGGAAGTGGTTCAAAAATATACAGTGGGATTTCACGAAGTGATGCGCCTGTTCAACATTTTGCCTCCATCGATTGAGCCCACCGCTTCCGGCCATATCATCGAACAGATTGAACTCGTTCAACGCATTCTCGCTTCTGGTCTGGCTTACGAAGTGAATGGCTCTGTCTATTTCGACGTGCGCAAATACAGCAACGAACACGACTATGGCGCACTTTCGGGAAGAAACATTGACGAACTTCTTTCCAATACCCGCACGCTCGATGGACAGGACGAAAAGCGCGATCCGATAGATTTTGCCATTTGGAAAAAAGCGGAAAAAGGCCATATCATGTATTGGCCTTCTCCCTGGGGACTGGGTTTTCCTGGCTGGCATCTCGAATGTTCAGCCATGAGCACCAAATATCTGGGCGAAGAATTTGATATTCACGGCGGTGGAATGGATCTGAAATTTCCACACCACGAATGTGAGATTGCCCAAAACGTGGGAGCCTCCGGCAAAAGCGGTCCCCGAATCTGGATGCACGGCAACATGCTGACCGTGCAGGGCAGAAAAATGGCCAAATCAGAAGGAAATGGTTTTACCCCTGAAGAATTGATCACAGGAAATCACAAACTCCTCGAGCAGCCTTATTCTCCCATGACTGTTCGGTTTTTCATGTTGCAATGTCACTACGCCAGCACACTCGATTTTTCAAATGATGCCCTCCGCGCCGCGGAGAAAGGGTATAAAAGGCTGATGGAGTCTTTTAACACACTGGCAGAATTAAAACCCGCCGAAGATTCCACCGTTGATGTTCAGCATATTCATGCAGCCTGTGAAGCTGCAATGAATGATGATTTTAACACCCCCATCCTCCTTTCGAAACTTTTCGAGGCCGTCAAAATAGTCAATTTGCTGAAAGCAGGTTCCGAACGCGGGACACAGTCGGACCTCGATGCCCTCAAAAAGCTCTATGCA
>JBBSDD010000174.1:0-5953 GCA_038249755.1 Flavobacteriales bacterium
GAGACATCCAATGTTTTCGCTGTCAGTTTGGAGACAGGACTTTTTAATGATCGCATCACAACCACGGTGACGTTCTATAACAAAGAAACCAATGATGTTTTACTCAATGTAAATCCCCCCCCCTCCACTGGATATCCTACCGTTTGGACCAATGCCGGACAGATAGTAAACCGTGGAGTTGAACTTACAGTGTCTTCAGTAATTGTAGACCGAGCTAAATTTATTTGGAAGTTAGATTTTAATGCCGCTTATAACTACAATGAGATTACAGATGCGGGAGGCTTTTCGAATGATGCTTTAGGTGGAGGTTTTAATGATACCCGCGTTGCAGTGGGTGAACCGGTGGGAGCTAATTTTTTGAATCGATATTCGCATGTTGACCCGGAGTCAGGGCGGCCTGTGTATATAGACGCCAATGGCAATGAAACATTTACACTCGATCTGAATGACAGAACTACTGTAGGACGGGTTCTGCCGATAGCTGTAGGTGGAATCACAAATACTTTTACTTTCGGTCGATGGGAAGTGGGTATGGTGCTGGTTTACAGTATTGGCAGCGATATATATGACGGGTCTGCCAAATATCAGTATCATCCTGCGGGCCAGGGTACACCGTGGAATAGTCCTACAGATGGTTTTAACAGGTGGAGACAGCCAGGTGATCAGGCATATTTGCCACAACAATCGCGGTTGGCAGAGAGTTATGGCCTTCCCAGTGTGGACAATTGGAATACAACGCAATGGCTTGATGATGGAGATTACCTGCGGGTGAGGAGATTGTCATTGACCTACAATATTCCACAATTCAACATGGGATCTTTGCCATTCGAAGGAGCTTCGATCACGCTTACAGCAATGAACTTTCTAACGTTTACCAATTTTGACGGATTGGACCCGGAGATTGCAAGGGATTTTCAAAATGCACAAGATCGGAATCTCAGTCCCAATGTCAATTATCTGACCCCTCCGCAGGAAATGTCGTTCACCATGGCACTAAACTTAAGATTTTAAACTCATGAAAGGAAAAATTAGAATAGGAGCATTCCTGCTTATTGTATTTGTCGTAGTTTCATGCGACGGTCTTCTGGAACAAGAGCCACCAAACAGTCTGTTGCCATCTGAGGCGATTAGAACACAGCAGGATTTGGAGCAAGTCCTTATTTCAGCTTATGATGTGCTCGCGAACACTTATAACGGAGATGCTCAAAATATGGCCAATTTATTGGCCGACCATGTCGCACGACCGGCGGCCGATGCCAGATATGAATCGATATGGTTGAGGTCCAGTACAATCTTCAATAATTTTTCAAATCCGGTATTTTCCAATTTTTACATTGCAGTCCTAAGATCAAATACGGTCCTGGAAAATCTGGAGAACGTTTCGAATATTAGTGAAGTAGATCAAAATCGTATTGCTGCTGAGGCGCGTTTCGTGCGTGCTTTATGCCATTTTGATGTTGTAAGATTGTATGCGCATCCTTACGGTTTTACGCCGGGTAATTCTCATCCTGGTGTCGCTATTCGTTCTTCAAGCGATGTGGAGAATTCGGTTATTTCCAGAAGCACTGTTGGTGAAGTTTTTAATTTTATACTTGAGGACATCACCTTTGCAAAAGAAAATTTGCCTGTTAACAATGGTATATTTGCCAATAAAGATGCAGCCCTTGCGCTCGAAGCGGCCGTTAAATTCCAGATGCAGGATTATGAATCGGTATATGCGCTCACAAGTGAAATAATTGAATCTGGTCAAAATACTTTTAGTCCGGCTAACGTCAATCAATATACCTTTCCTGATCCTTCTTCAGAGGCTATTTTTTATATCGCGAGCACTCCGTTAACCGGGACTACAATTGATAGTAGAAATGGGGGATTCAGAGGCCAATGGAATACCCAGGGGAATACACCAAATTTAAGGGTAACGCAAGAATTTTACAGTCAGATTACCCAATTTGGAGGTCCCAGAGGAGATATGTTCTTAGAAATAAATCAGGATGGAAGTATATTCTACGCCACTTCCAAATTTAACGAACAGAATTTCCAAATTCCAATATTCACGACAACACAAATGATGTTGCTCCGGGCAGAAAGTGCGGCTGAATTGCAAACAAATTTGGATGTTGCGATTGCTGATATAAACAGGATACGTCAACGGGCTTATGGTTTCAGTGGAAATAATCTTTTGGAAACTGCGTCTGCCCAGGAAGTGCTGGAAGCCGCACGCGAAGAATTGTGGTTTGAATTGCCTTTCACAGGCCAGCGAATTCACGATTTGCGAAGGAGGGGTGCTCAAGGTGAGAATATTGAAATACGCGGGGCATCCTGGGATTGTGATGGCATGTTGATCCAATTTCCTGCCACCGAAGCTACTTCAGCATTCGCAATAAATCCAGGTGGGGGATGTTAATCATTCAATAGAAATGAAAAAAATGAAAATGTCTAAGAAATTTACGAACTTAAAATTGATGCTGATTGCATCAGTTCTGGTCATGTCGTCGTGTCGCGAAGACCGCAGCGCTGATCTGGGTGAACCCCTATCAAAGGTTGAAGGATTGGTGGCTACTCCATGGGTGATATCAGAGGTGTACATTGTTGACGGGGCTGATCCTGCCAACACATCGCGCGATTTTTCCTCTTTCTATGTTTCCGGGGAATCGCTGCTTTCGCTAAATTTTAGCGAAGACGGTACCTTTCAGGTACAGCCGGGGGATGGATTAAACTTTCTTCCCGAAGGTGGTACATGGGAATTTGATAACAATGAATTCCCAAGTCGCATTATTATGGATGGAGGTGATGAGAGCCTTGAACTCCAACTTGAAGCTCCCACCCGAATTATTGAGCAACAATTAAAGGTGCGATATGATAAATATGCCTGTGAACTTGACGGTGAGATTAAACCTGTTTACAGCTATCGCCTTGTATTTAACAGAGAAAATTGAGTTTGATATGAAAAAAATCCTTACATATTTCGCAGTTATTGCTTTAATCGGAATGTCAGAAATCGCCGATGCACAAGGTATTTATTTTGATCCTGAACCAACGAATGTATTTGAACCAGTGAGGTTATATATCGATATATCTTCCAGTGATTGCAATTGTCCCGAATTACAGGATGCCGCTCCAGAGACAAATCCACTTTACATATGGACATGGAATCCAAATGAAGCACGTGATCCCATTACTATTGACGGACAAACGTTCGACATCACAAATGGTCAATGGGGTGTGTCAAATGAAAACCTTGTAATGACGCAGGATGAGGCCAATCCCAATTTGTGGTATTACGACTTTCTTGGTGCGCCAATGGTGCAGTTTTACAATGTTCCTGCAGCCACATTTTATGCCACAGGAATTAATTTTTTAATTAAAGAGAAAAATGGAGCTCCAGCAGATCAACCGGAACAGAAATCAGGAGATTTGTCGGCAATTCCCGAGCCTGTTGGATGTGTGAATGTCCTGTGTTTATTTCCCACTATTTGGTTTCCATCCGAATATTTGACATTAACCTATAATAACAATATTGAAACGAATCCAGGGCTTCAGAATTTGGGGCCCGATGAGGTTTTGGTTTATTTCAGATACAAGGTTAATGGAGGTCCATTTATTACTTATCAGGTTCCATCAGAAGCACAACTGACTTTTGAGGGGGGAGGTTTTTTTACGAAAACAATTATACCGAAGCAATTATTTGGTATTCCTGATGGCGATGAACTTACCGAGTTACAGGTTTTTGTTACAAAGACGCCGTTGATAGCTCCCCCATTTTCAATATTTACTTTAAATCCGGGATGTCCCTGATATAGTTTTGTAAGAAATACTTTAATTCAACGACCACCTTTTCATTTTAAACCACTCTTCTTCAGCTGGAGTGGTTTTTTCCTTCCGCACATTTACCCATCTGACCATTCCCGTAATAAATCACCCCGGTTATAAGATCGTTGGTATCTTTGCGTTTTCCTGCAAATCACCATGATCAAACTCCAGCAAATCACCAAAAGCTATATGGTGGGCGACCGCCCGCTCAAGGGTCTGAAAGGAATTGATATGCACATCCGCGAAGGAGAACTGGTTTCCATCATGGGGTCTTCAGGCTCGGGAAAGTCTACCATGCTCAACATCCTCGGCATCCTCGACAATTACGACGAGGGGTCATACCACCTCGATGGTCGATTAATAAAAAATCTGAGTGAAACCAAATCGGCCAAATATCGGAGCGAAATGATTGGTTTTATCTTCCAGTCTTTTAACCTGATCGCCTTCAAAAGTGCTGTTGAAAATGTGGCTTTGCCCCTCTACTATCAAGGGGTGAGTCGAAAAAAACGAAATGAACTTGCGCGAAAATACCTCGATCGCGTGGGTTTGCTCGAGTGGGCTGATCATACGCCGAATGAGCTCAGCGGGGGACAAAAACAACGCGTCGCAATTGCCAGATCACTCATTTCAAAACCAAGAATAATTCTTGCCGATGAGCCTACCGGAGCGCTTGATTCCACCACGTCGTACGCCGTGATGGACTTGCTTCGTGAGGTGCACGCGGAAGGCATGACCGTGGTGATCGTAACACACGAAAAAGACATAGCAGAGCGCACAAACAGGTTGATCAAATTGAAAGACGGCATGATAGAAAGCCACAACGGATTGTTGGAACATGTTTGATCTGGACAAATGGCAGGAGATTTTCGCAACCATTCGAAAGAATAAATTGCGAACGGCGTTAACGGCATTTTCTGTGATGTGGGGGATTTTTATGCTCGTTGTTCTGCTTGGTGCCAGTCAGGGTCTGCAAAATGGGGTAGAGGGCATGTTTGGCAGAAATGCCACCAACAGCCTGGTGGTGTACACTGGCAAAACCACGGTGGCTTACAAAGGAATGAAACCCGGTCGGGTAATTCAGCTGAAAACAGAAGATTATGATTTGGTAAACCGCGTGATCGATGGCATCGAGTACGCTTCTGCCCGGTACATGGTCTGGTCGGCTGAGGTGACCTACAAAAATGAATTCAATACGTATCCCATCCGCGCAGTCAATCCGGATCATCAGTATATCGAAAAATCGTCGATTCTGCACGGGCGGTTTCTCAATGAAGCCGATATCAACACAAAAAGGAAGGTGGCCGTAATCGGAAAAGATGTGGCCAAAGATCTGTTTCCCGATTCCGAATCCATTGGCGAATTCATCAATGTATTTGGCATTCCATTTAAAGTGATTGGTGTTTTTGATGACATCGGCAGCGAACAGGAGATTCGATACATTTATATTCCCCTTCCGGTGGGGCAACAAATTTTTGGCGCCGGGAACAACATCAACATGTTTCTGGTCACAACAGGAAATTTACCATTGCCTGTAACGATCAGCATGGCCGATGAAATAGAAACCTTGCTTAAAAATAAATTCGCTGTTTCGCCTGACGACCAAAGCGCCATTGAGGTGCGAAATAACAACGAGGAATTTAAAAATATTACAGATATCATGAAGGCCATCAAGCTTTTTGTTTGGGTGATTGGCTTGTTTACGATCATTGCAGGGATTGTAGGTGTCAGCAATATCATGAGCATTGTGGTAAAAGAGCGCACCAAGGAAATCGGTATACGCAAGGCCATTGGTGCCACACCATGGTCCGTGGTTTCGCTCATTATTCAGGAAGCTATTTTCATCACTGGAATCGCTGGTTACGTCGGGCTCGTACTTGGAGTATTGACCATTGAAGGACTTTCGAATGCGCTGGGCGATCAACCCATGTTTCGCAATCCACAGGTGGATTTCAATGTGGCCATTTTTACCCTCATTATTTTGGTCGTCGCGGGTGGATTTGCAGGGTTGTTTCCCTCATTGCGCGCAGCCCGTATCAAGCCAGTTGAAGCACTAAAAGACGAATAGACCATGTTTGACAGAGACAAGTGGATTGAAGTGTTTCAGGTGTTGGGAAAAAATCCCTTTCGCACAGCCGCGACTGCA
>JBBSDD010000175.1:0-5945 GCA_038249755.1 Flavobacteriales bacterium
AAACAGAAACAAGAGATATAAAACTTACTTCCCTGGCTATTAGTGCGGAAGTCTATGGAGAGCCAGAGGAAGCAGTGCAATATGCACGTGAATATGTCACCAACTATCCGAAGGGTTCACGAAAATCATATATGGATTCTATACTCGAAATCAAATAAAACCAAATATCAAAAACATGAAAAACAGAATTTTGCTTATCCTGCTATCTCTTAGTATCACGTTTGGCGTGCAAGCGCAAACCGAAACATATCAGAATATTCTCAAATATTCTACCAGGAGCAGCGGATCCATTATTAAGAACAATAAGGTAGAAGGTTATTATTTTTTCACGCCAGTTGAAAAGCTTGACCGAAAAAATACGGCATATACGGTAAATATGCTCGACAACAATCTCAGCAAAGTGGCCAGTTTTGAATTGGTAAGGCCCAAAAAGGTAGTACTCATGGAAGTTGTTTTCAATGAGGATGCATTTATGTTTCAATTCTACGACACCAAAGAAAAAACCTTGGAATTTGTATCTATGGACAGGAGTGGAAAACAGCTTGGTTCGGTGATTCTGGATGATCTGCCGCGTGCGGAACTGTTCAGAATCGGACTGGGACTGAGCAATGCCGATGTCGAAAATGTCAGCATCTGGCCACTTGGCAATGAAGGCTTCGTGCGCAATACCTATCAGAAAGACAAAAAACTGGGCTACCAGATTGAAGCATATGACAACGATATGAAGTCAAAATGGACGCATGGTACTCCGGAAAAATCTGAATTTGTCGAAGGGGCAGATGTGCTTCACAGCGGTGAAAAATATGTCACTTTGAGTGTGATTAAAAAGAAATCTGCATTGACCAGAAAATTCGATACTTATTTTGTGCTGCTGGATGCCGTTACAGGAAAGGAATTGATTCACACAAAAATGGTCGATAATGTAGAGGGTTTACTTACGGTGATGAGCACTTATGTCGATGAAGCTGAAGATGAAATTCTAATTGTCGGCGAGTATTTTAAACCTGATGATGATGTCATGAAGGATGAAAGCCTGGGATTATATGTGCGGAGTATAGATCGTGGTGGGGAGGATATTAAGTTTAAAAAATTTGGCTGGGATACCGATCTTGCAAAATTCAAACAAACTGCCGTGGAGACAGGCGAAAAAAATGCAGACAAATCTGGTAACCGGTTGTTCGTTCACAAGTTTGTGCGTTCCAAATCTGGAAATCTGGTCGTAGTGGCCGAGCAATTTAGAAAACAAGTAAGCGCATTGGGAGTTCTTGCCAAGTCAGCCGGGGGCAGTGCCTCAGCTTTGGAAGTACGGATCGGTAATATGGTCGTAATCGAATTCACGCCAGAATACGAAGTGAAAGATTATAAAATCTATGAAAAGCGGCCGACGCGTATTAATTTAGGAGAAGGTTATGGACTTGCAAATCTTCAAACAATCGCTTATCTATGCCAGACCATGGGTTTTTTCGGCTATCAGTTTACATTGATGGATGATGAAACAGATACCTATGATATGATTTACAGCGATAGTGACACGAAAGATGAAGACAGTGGAAAGAAATCAGACATCATGTTGGGGGTGGTAAGCATGAAAAATGGAAAAGTAGAAAACCAGCGAATTCCTATTAATTCTGACGCCAAATACGTGACTTATCTTGCCGCGAAACCCGGATATATCCTCATTCAGGAATATTATAAAAAAGAGAAAAGATTGACAGTTCGTTTGGAAAAGATCAACGTTTAATTTCCTTTCCTGCATACTACATGTGAAAAGCGGCTTCAGGCCGCTTTTTTTTTGAAAGGGCAGAACATATTGCGAATTCGGCTCATGATTTTAGATTTGGGTGCCATCATTGATCATTCAGTATATCCGCTGAGGTGATCAAACCGAAATATAAACTCCCTTAAAGTGCATTGACCAGAGGGGGGCTATATTACCTGAATTGGGGGTCAGTGTGAAAAGGAATATCTACTTCGACCTTTTCATTGTCAGTTAATTTAAAATTAGGCGGGAGAAGTTTATAAAAGTCTGAATTTTATTTCATTGTATCCTCCCGCCAAATTCAATCTTTCTCAGGTTACCTCTTAAGGCAACTTTGCATTGGAAAGAAATGATTTTAAAATTTTCTGACTTGTTTAAATTGCTAAGGTGCTCTTTCACTCAGACGTCATTTGTAAAGACTACAGAAAAGTACAATATTCCTTATATATGGTACCATGGAACTTTCGGAACAAAAGCTGAGCCTGATCGAACGCCACATGCGCTTGCGGAGCCAGCAAACCCTGGCACAGGTGGAAGAAATATTGATTCGTGCTGAGATGGAATCTCTTGCTCTGGAGTCAATGGCAGCCATCGAAAACAAGGATATCGTGACATTGGATGAATTCACATAAAGCAATCAAACCTGGCTGAAGAAGAGAAATTCATAATAATTGTAACTTCTCGGGCTCAAAGGAGATATCAGGAAACGGTGGGCAGATGAAGGAGTGGTTGTGGAAAGAAGTCTCTTTGTTTTGTTTCCAGATTGAGAAAACTGCTGAAAAATGAACCATCCATTCAGGTTAAAAATATTCATGGCGTAGGTTATAAACTTGAATTGGTTTCACATAATTTTGATTATGAATAGACTAACGGCCAATATTGATTAGAATTTCCGGTTCTCATTGTGGAAATTTTAAAAAAATCTAAAACGTTCGGCTTCCATGGGATTTTTGTTCTTGCGAATGGGCAGCAAAGGTCATGAATGAATTATGTTGCAACCAAGTTGAAGATTAATCGGTACAACCAAAGTGATACTTTGCAAATGTTCGGATTCAACTCACTGGCAATTCAAGGAGATGATGGATTGCGCTTTCGCGAAAAATTAAGAAAGCGTACATTTGATCTCGCACAACTTTCTCTCCTGGTTTTACAACAAATACAGCCGGATGGACATTAATAATCCAGAGTGATCGCCATGCGCAACCAGGTAAAAATTTTTAATGCAACCATCAACAATCGAAAATAGAAGAATTGAAGTGCTCGATCACCTCTGCGATTTTGTGGAGGATATCGTGAACACGAAAATGCTTATTCCAGAAACAAGTTGGCAACCTTCCGATTTTCTCCCTGATTTTAGATCAGAATCTTTCGGGGAGGATGTCACAGCGCTTCAGGAACGCGCCAAAAACATCCCCAATACATTGATCATTTCCCTGGTGGGAAATATGATTACGGAAGAAGGCTTGCCCAATTATCAATCCTGGTTTAATTTGCTCGAGGGCATCAATCGGGAACGCAATGTCGCAAGCGATTATGCCTGGGTTAAGTGGGGGAGGGCTTGGGCTTCTGAAGAAAACCGCCATGGGGATCTGCTCAACAAATACCTTTATATGTCCGGGAGGATAGATATGAATGCGGTGGAAAAAACCATTCAGCGCATGCTCTACAATGGATTTGACAATCTCACAGATGGAGATCCTTACAAGGGAATTATATATACCGCATTCCAGGAGCGTGCCACCAAAATTACACATGTGAATACGAGCCGGCTGGCTTCGCAGGCCGGCGACGATCATCTCTCTCGAATATGCAAAGTGATAGCGGGGGATGAAGCCCGCCACGAAAATGCGTACAAGGCCATGATGAAAAGAATTTTTGAATTGGATCCCAATGAAGCAATATTGGCCTTCGGGAATATGATGTGGAAACACATTGTGATGCCCGCGAGGATGATGGATGTCAAGGATAACAAGCTCAGCCTTTTTGATACCTACGCAGCCATAACCCAGGAAATTGGAATATACACGTCCCTGGATTACGCCAACATTGTGGAACATCTGGTTGATTTTTGGGGAGTGGAACATCTCAAAGATTTGACTTCCGAAGGGAACAAAATGCAGGATTACCTTTGTAAAATACCTGAGCGATACAAAAAATTGGCAGAACGCGTTCAGTTTTCTCCTGAGCCTGCAATGATTTGGATGTGAAATTGAATTGGCCAAAATCTTTTTTTGATCGGATCTTTTTTCCAATTTGCATGATTTTGACAGTTCATCCATCAAATCGGTAGATTCGGTAAGTCTTTTTTTCACCTCCTGATTTCGCGCCGCACTTTTGGGTCATTCAAACGCAATGACCATGAAGCGCTCCACATCCATTTTGTTTCTCATTTTTCTTTTACACGCTTTCGTATCGGTAGGTCAGCATACCCTTTCGGGAAACGTAACTGCGCGAAATGGGGAATCACTTCCAGGCGTAAACCTGTGGATCGACGGCACATTTGATGGCGGGACTTCTGATGCCAATGGCCACTTTAGTTTTCAAACCAGCAAAAACGACAGCTTGATCCTTGTGGCGTCGGCCATCGGATACGGCACTGTGCAAATACCGCTGATCTCTGCACTGTCCGCAATACCCCTTGTACTTCAACCAAAAGTGAACGAACTAAACGCTGTGTCTATCACAGCGGGCACCATTGATGTAAGCGATAAAGCCAGTGCCGTGGTGATGCGTCCGTTGGATATCCTCACCACGGCTGGCGCAGTTGGCGATATCACGGGCGCGCTCAATACCCTTCCGGGTACGGCTACCGTAGCCAATGATGGCCGGCTTTTCGTGCGTGGTGGCGATGCCTCCGAGACAGCCATATTTTTTGATGGGTTGCGCGTGGGCAATGCCTACGGCACGTCCACAGCCAATGTGCCCACCCGTAACAGATTTAGCCCCGCACTTTTTAAAGGCACTTTTTTTAGCACCGGTGGTTATTCAGCGGAGTATGGCGATGCCCTTTCTTCGGTGCTTGTGCTCGAAACGGTCGATCAACCCGTGCGCAATCAGACCGATATTTCACTTATGTCCGTGGGGGCATCTGTTTCTTCTACCCTTGCGGGAAAAAAACAATCACTTACTGCGGAGGCTTCCTACCAGAATCTGGCACCGTATCAGGAATTGGTAACACAGGATTTTGATTGGGAAAAAGCGCCTCTGGCCTATTCGGGACAGGCTGTGTATCGACACAAGTGGGGTGCGGATGGTATGGTGAAGGCTTTTGTTCAGGGATCAAAAAGCAAGATGGTCATCTGGCAAAAACAAGCGGACGACGAAAGCCGTGGCCAGCGCATCGGAATCGGGAATGATTTTGGATTTGCGAATGTGACTTATCGCAAACCGATGAACGAGAAATGGCTTGCAGAAGGAGGTTTTTCAATCACTGCAAATACGGATGGATTTGACATCGACACCAACCGGTTTGAAAATGAGGAAAACTTAATCCACTTTAAACAAAAAATCACCCATTATTTAACCGATGCACTGAAAATAAAAGGTGGTTTTGAATTGATTGGCCGCTCTTATCGCGAAACTGAATTGCGGTTTGGCCAAAAAAGGGGATTTGACGATAAGCGTACCTCCGTATTTGCAGAAGCAGAATGGTTTCTCTCTACCAGACTGACCCTTCGCACGGGCATTCGCGGTGCTGCGTTTAGTGGACCGCAGAGGTTTTCACCAGAACCTCGTTTGGCGGCAGCCTTCATGCCGTACAAAAATGGCACAATCTCTTTGGCTGCAGGGCGCTTCAGCCAGGTGCAGGATCCTGCTGTCATTACAATTTCGCCGGAAATTGGCAATGCCGCCGCCAACCATTATCAGCTGAGCTATCAGCATGGCAACAGCGACCGACTTTTCCGCATGGAAGGATATTACAAAACGTATTCGGGTCTTCGGTTGATCCAGCCAGTGGAAGAGACTTTAAATCTTGATTATGCAGCTGATGGATCGGGGGTGGCTCAGGGTTTTGATCTGTTTTTTCGAGATCGCAAGTCCGTGAAGAATCTGGATTACTGGGTCACCTATAGTTTTGTTCACAGCCGCCGTCAATACGATCGTTTTCAAACACAGGTGCAACCATCTTTTGCACCACAGCACAACCTGAGTGTGGTGGGCAAGTATTGGATCGCCAAATGGAATT
>JBBSDD010000176.1:0-5936 GCA_038249755.1 Flavobacteriales bacterium
AACAATTTTTCCAATTTGCGACCATGCCAACGCGCCTGCGCACATCACACATGGCTCGAGTGTGACGTATAAGATGCACTGCTGCAAATATTTTCCGCCAAGGTAATTGGCAGCCGCCGTGATTACCTGCATTTCAGCGTGCGCAGTGACATCGGTAAGCCTTTCTGTCAGGTTGTGGGCCCGGGCAATTATGCGGTCAGCGCATACGATTACTGCACCCACAGGAACCTCTTCCGCGTCAAACGCCATTTGGGCTTCCTGCAAAGCCTGCTTCATGAAATGTTCGTCGCCGAGGGGTTCGATCATAATTGTACGAAGTATGAAGTATCAGGTATTAAGTAGTACTATGTGCATGCCTGAAATACGCTGACCGAAACTTGTTACTTATTGGTCATTGGTTTGCACAGATTACATCTGGATTCTGAGCTTTTGTTTGGCACAAATGGATGGAGTTGAATGCCCCATTCTTTTGATCTTTTGAACTGATAAAGTAACAAAGATCGCATTTATGTCATTTTTACCAATAAAACCGTGTTCTGCTCATTTTTCCACCTCGTATTCAAACTTCATCAATCACGCTAAATGCAAAATTTCACCACTTCGCACTCCTGCACGCTCCGAATTCCCCACTCCGAATTACTTCTCTTCGGTCAGTGAGCTCGCTCCGCTCGGTTCACCACTACCCTCCAACCAACAAATTACACCCCCGCATATCACTGAAATCAAACCTTCCCAAAACCTCTACTTTCCCATCGGGTAAAGCCCGTCCGAGGTCAGAAGTCGCAACGAAACTGCAAGAATGGATATTCGCGAGGTCTATCACGTTGATGCCTCCACTGCGTCCCTCCACCGACAGCGACAAGGGATCGTTTGCGTCGCGAATGAGGAGTTTCATCCAGGGCGGCGTTTCGAAATGTCCGTCTTTTTTGGCGTATGCCTGGGAGAGAAGTTCGGTCATGCCGTATTCCGAGTGGATTTCGGCGAGGCCAAGCCCCTCCTGCAAAATCACATGCAACTCGGTACGGGTGAGTTCCCGGCGCCGGCCCTTCATTCCGCCTGTTTCCATCACAGTGGTATTTTTCAGATTGAGGCGCCCGCCTTCCACCAGGTCGAGCAGGGCATAACTCACCCCGATCAGTAGGGTTTTGCGCGGGGTGGGGGCGTTCAATACCTCGCGCAAGGCATCCAGATCGTTCAGAAAAAAACCACTCGACGGGTCGCCGCTTTCGCGAATCAGACGCTCGGCCATGTACACCAGCGATGAATCGCCACGCTCGATATAGGAGGGCAGCAGGGCCAGAATGCGATAGTCGGATGGAGGTCCGTAGAGCCGGGTAAAACCGCTTAAAAAAGAGGTTTCGTATAGATTCGGATCCATCACGAAGTGTTTGCTCTCATTCGCGCCGGTGGTGCCGCTGCTGCGGAAAGTCAGCGTGGATGAAGTAGGCGGCTGCCCGGTTACGACGGTGTGGGTTTTGAAAATTTCAATGGGCAAAAATGGAATGTCTTCCACGCTTTTCACCACTTGAGGTGTGCGCCTGAGCAAATCACAAAATTTCCGGTAAACCGGATTTCCACTGTACTGATATTGAAATATCTGCAGGCAGCGTTCGTTAAATGATGAACGACTGTCGATCTCAAAAACGGATCTGTCTATGGGTGGCAACCTCTGCAAGTAGGGACAGTTTGGAATAAATTGTACTTTTACAAAGATAGCAGTCAAAGACGTGCATCCCCATGAAGAAGATATTCTCTCCTGTTTTTTTATTGCTCCCCGCACTGCTTTGGATAGCATGTGAACCCGAGGATTCTTTTCCGCCTGAGCCTGTAATCAATGAGATAAGCCTCGATTTTCCTGAAAAATTACTTGTTGTCAATTTCACGGATGGAGATGGGGATTATGGACTCGAACCGGTGGAGTCTGATTCCATTTTTGAGGATAGCCTCTTTAATGGAGAGCCAAACAGATATATCTACAATATTTGGATAGACTTTTTTAAAAAGATTGAGGGCGAATTTCAATTGATCGAAACACCTTCTCCCTTCGATGGACGACTCCCGAATATCACCCCGCAAGGCCAGAATAAACAACTTCGGGTAAAGGTGACTTACAACCTGAATGGCAATATTGAAGACCTCGTGGAAGTAGGGGATACCATCCGTTTTGATGTGCGCATCGTCGACCGTTCGCTCAATATCAGTCCCACCGCCACCACCAACGAAGTGGCCATTACCAATTAGAGTCTGTCAATAGAGTCTAGTGGCTGAGCCATAAAGTTCGATAGCAACGCGCACGCGGCTCTAAAAATCAAGGAGTTGACTTTTGTCAATGACTGTTTTTAGAACAAGTGCAAGGCAGATAGCGGACTTTATGGACAGACACCAATTAAATTTTTCCCGAAAGAGCTTCTGAAACATTGATGATATGGTCTGCGACTTTCTCGAGCGATGAAAACAAATCGCTGTAAATTGTACCGCTCCGGAGATTGAAATTTCCCGCTTCGATGCGCGAGAGATAATCTTTCCTGAGTTTGTTTCGCATCTTATTGATGGCCTTTTCCGCCTCTTTGGCTCTTTCGAGTTCGACTTCAGCCTTGTCGTTTTTGTCCAGATTGGACATCATAATCTGAAATGCCTTGTCGACCAGATTGAACATCAGGGCGAGGTTTTCGCGCTGGTCCTGGGTAAACCATATTTTGGCCGCTGTCTTGCGCTCGATGGTACTCGACATCTGAAAAAATATGTCGCCTACACGTTCGAGGTCATTGCCGATGCTCAGCATGCTCCGGACTTTTTCCGACGAAACTGCGCTTAGCTCAGTGGTCGAAATACGGCTGCAGTACTGTGAGATTTCCATCTCGAGTCGATCAGTGATTTTCTCATATTTCTTGATTTTATTGTGAATACGCATTTGTTCTCCGCTGTCGGTTTCGGTCAGCAATTTTCGCGTAAGCCCGGACATAGAAAATGCGATTTCACCAAATTTAATAAGCTCTCTTTTCGCCTCCACAATGGACACTTCTGAAATTTGAATTGACGTGTCAATGTATTCCAGCCTAAATGTTTCGTCCCGGTCACCGCGGCTAGGCACGGTGTACGTTGCGAGTTTTACGAGTGATGGCACAAACCAGATCAGGAGCAGCAAGTTGATCACATTAAAAGTAGTGTGAAACGCTGCGAGCACAGTGGTGGCAGCCTGTCTGCTGGCATCGGTTTCTCCATACGGGTCGGCGGGCATAAATCCTGCTAGACCATCGAGCACCAGCGGCATGAAGAATACCATCCAGCATACACCAATCACATTAAAAAGGGTATGAATGCGGGCACTTCGCTTGGCATGCACATTGCCCACCAGGGCAGCGAGTTCGGCGGTTGCGGTGGTGCCGATATTTCCGCCCAAAACCATTGCCGCCGCTACATTGAGAGGAATAACGCCACTCGCACACAAGGCCATGGTAAGGGTAATAGCGGTAGAAGAGCTTTGTACAATCGCTGTGACCACCAGGCCCAGCGCTACAAATATCAAAACACCAAGTACCGGAATATTGGAGTATTCAATAAAGAACTGCACAAATGGGGAAGTTTCGGTAAACTCGGGCACCGTATTTTTCAGAAAACCGAGACCCATAAATAGCAGCGCAAAACCAATCAGTGCCGTGCTCCACGCGCGAAATTCTGGTTTTCGGATGAGCAGGAGCGGAATCGCAACCGCAAAGATGATTAGGGAGTAAACGGTAATATCGATCCGGTAGCCGAGATACGATACCAGCCATCCCGTAATGGTGGTACCGATATTGGCGCCCATCGTCAGACCCACCGATTGAACAAGTGTAATAAGACCTGCATTGACGAAACTCACCGTCATCACTGTGGTGGCGCTTGAAGACTGGAGTAGAGCTGTGATCAGAAATCCGGAAAGAACGCCCGTCCATTTATTTTTGGTCATCGGCTGAAGAATCTTTCTGAGGCCCGTTCCTGCAGCAGATTGAATGCCTTCGCTCATGGTTTTCATGCCGTAGATAAAAAGACAGAGCGCCCCAATCATCAACAGGAAGCGCATGATTCCCCAGGAAATTTGGGTGGTAAATCTTTCACGGGGTGTCCAGATATATACTGGAATGTTGCCACCGCTCCGCATTTCATCGGGATATCCCAATTGATATACATACGTGGACGACAAGTTGAGATCGTGGAAAAGAATTGAACCCTCACCGTATGGTATCGGCTTTGAGTATATCCATATTTCGCCTTCATTTGCCAGCACAGCAGCCCTGTTGTAACGCACTACGACGTGTGAAGGTGCTATTTCACTTTCGCAATCCACTTTCCAGGAAATGCGTACAAATTCTTCTGAGACTACAGCTCCGTGCGATACAAGGGCCGATTGTGCTACACCAACTCCTGCACTGCCAATGAGCAGCAGTACAGTAAAAAATACAAGAAACAGGAGTCTTTGAAACCGCTGGGGCATAGCGCGCAAAACTACTGCTATCAGATGCGTTCGGTTTAACTCCAACGTTAATTTTATGTTAATTCATTTTGGTAAAAATCCACGTTTTTCGACATATGTTTTGGCTATTTTTCATGTGAGGCCATGTCCTTGCTTCTCAAATAAGTGTCGGGTTTGAATTCGTAAATTTAACTTAACCTGCATTTAAACTTGGCTTCACACCCCCGATTTACTTTCGCCGGGTAAGTTCTCAAAATGGAATATAGTTCGACGGTACTGATCTTGGAGGGGAAACATTCGCAGTTTGATGAACTTAGCAAAGTAATAGCCAAATCACGCCTTCACGTACATAAAGTTTCAAAAAGCGAAGATGCGCTTGCTTATCTGGCCTTGCAGAAACCCGAATTTTTTTTTCTGGATTTGACACTAGACAACCGCGATGCCTTTGATTTTCTCACAGAATTGGAATCAAAAGATCTTCGCGGACCCGCAACTATAGTGGTATTCAGTGAACGGAATGAGCACTATGTTGAAATCACCGCGCTCAACAGCGGGGCAGACGATTATATGGTCAAGCCAGTCAACAAACGCGTATTGGCAAGTCGCATCAATGCCTGGATGCGCCGGAAAATATTATCGAGCGGCAATCCCGACATGACCCGTGTCAAAAACGATTTCTCACTTGATCGGGAGCGCTTTGCGCTGATTATTCGTGAGGAAGAAGTAAGTCTTCAGCGCAAAGAATTCGAAATCATCTCTCTGCTTATTTCCCGCCCACGAAAAGTGTTTAGCAGAAATGAAATTCGCGAAAGCGTATGGGGAAGTATCGGAAAAGGGAAACATCGCTCTATCGATGTGCACATCCGCAATCTTCGCAGCAAGATTGGTTCCGATTATATCAAAACTTACAAAGGCGTCGGTTACAGTTTCGACAAATGAAACTCAATCTGCCTCGCTCGAAAAAACCGGAAGACGCATGTGCGTGGTTTCGTAATACTTCGAGTTGCGGTATATAAAGTCAAGCTGCGCGGGACCGTCTTTCGCGAAAGTGGAATCTTCTTTCTTTTTGGCTTCAAATGCTTTTCGCAGCACGGAATTTTCCTTCAGCACTTCGATCGCCGTATCTTCGAAAAGGTAGTCTGAAAAATACTCCTTCTGCATGATCACACTGTCGAAATAGTTCCAGTTGAAATAGCTGTCGGGACTCACCGGGTCCAGCACATTGGCCAGGAATCTGTTGCCGGTTTGGTTGGTCCGAATGAGGTAATCTCCGGCATAAAATTGCACATCCTGCGTGCGGCTTCCGGCAGTGGTATTTGAGTGCAGATAATGTCCTTCGTAAGGTTTTGCAACAGTTTCGTATTCCCGGATGTAAGTGCTGCGAACTTTGATGAGGGTGTCAGACTTGAGTCTTTCGATTGCGATGTCATTCTCGCGCAGACGCGATATCACATCGGTCCAGTCTTGTGTTATGAGGTAGAACGCC